>NZ_JBFTZN010000074.1:0-26368 GCF_056406775.1 Allobosea sp. P1_A7 | reverse complement strand
GCGCAAGGCTGGAGCCACGGCCCGTGCCATGCTGGTCCAGGCCGCAGCGCAGTCCTGGAAGGTCCCAGCCTCCGAGATCAAGGTCGAGGCCGGCGTCCTGAGCCATGCCTCCGGCAAACAGGGACGCTTTGGCGAATTCGCCGAGGCGGCCTCGGAGCTTGCCGTACCGGAAAACGTGCCGCTGAAGCCGGCTTCGGCCTACCGCCTGATCGGYAAGGAGGGCGCGGTCAGGCGGCTCGACAGTGCCGACAAGTCGCGCGGCAAGGCCGAGTTCACCATCGACATCCACGCTCCCAATATGCTGACCGTCGTCGTTGCCCGGCCACCGCGCTTCGGCGGCACGGTCGGAAACTTCGACGCGGCCGAGGCGCTCAAGGTCAAGGGCGTCGTCGACGTCAAGCAGATCGGCTCCGGCGTCGCCGTCTATGCCAATGGCATGTGGCCCGCGTTGAAGGGCCGCGAAGCCCTGAAAGTGACCTGGGACGAGAGCGCGGCCGAAAAGCGCGGCAGCCGCGAACTCATCGCCGAATATCGCGCGCTTGCCCGCCAGAAGGGTGTGGTCGCCGGTTCGCATGGCGATGCCGAGGCCGCGCTCGCCAAGGCTGGGACGGTGATCGAAGCCGAGTTCGTCTTCCCCTATCTGGCGCACGCGCCGATGGAGCCGCTCGACGGTTATCTGCAATGGGATGGCAGCGAGGCGCTCGCCCGCTTCGGCAGCCAGTTCCAGACCACCGAGCATATGACCATCGCAACCATCCTTGGCCTGCCGCCAGAGAAGGTCAGGCTCGAGACCATGCTGGCAGGCGGCAGCTTTGGCCGGCGTGCGCAGGTCAGCCAGCATCTGGCAGCGGAACTCGCCATGGTCGCCAAGGCGATCGGCCCCAACCGTCCGGTCAAGCTGGTCTGGACCCGCGAGGATGACCTCTCCGGCGGCTATTACCGCCCGCTCTTCGTGCATCGCCTGCGCGGTGCCGTGAACGACGGCAAGATCACGGCCTGGGCCGACAGCATCGTCGGCCAGTCCTTTTTCCTCGGCACGCCCTTCGAGGCGATGGTGGTGAAGAACGGCATCGACGCAACCTCGGTCGAAGGCGCCAACGAACTCTTCTACGAGATTGCCGATTTCCACTGCGAGGTGAACAACCCCAAGGTTGGCGTGCCGACCCTGTGGTGGCGCTCCGTCGGCCATACGCACACGGCCTATGCGGTCGAGTGCTTCATCGACGAGCTGCTGCAGGCGGCGGGGCAGGATCCGGTTGCCGGCAGGCTTAACCTGATGAACCGGCATCCGCGTGCCGTCGGCGTGCTCAAGGCTGTCGCCGAACTGGCGAAGTGGAATGGCTCCGGCCCGGTCGACGGCCGCGCCCGCGGCGTCGCGGTGGTCGAGAGCTTCGGTTCCTTCGTTGCCCAGATCGCGGAGGTCTCGCTCGGCACTGATGGTGAGCCGAAGGTTCACAAGGTCTGGTGCGCGGTGGATTGCGGGGTCGCGGTCAACCCCGACATCATCCGGGCGCAGATGGAAGGCGGCATCGGCTTTGGTCTTGGCCATGCGCTCTACGGCGAGATCACGCTCGACCAGGGCAGGCCGGTCCAGGCCAATTTCGATACCTATCGCTCGCTGCGCATTCACGAGATGCCGGAGGTCGAGGTCCTGATCATCCGTTCGACCGAAGCGCCCACCGGCGTCGGCGAGCCGGGCGTGCCGCCGATCGGCCCGGCGGTCGCCAATGCACTGGCAAAGCTCGGGCAACCGCGTCCGCGGCAATTGCCCATGGTCGGAGGCACGGTCTGATGCGGGCGCCCCTCCTTCACGCCGTCCTGGCAGGTGCGGGACTCTGTCTGGCCGGGACCGCGCTCACCTCGGCGCAAACGACGCGACAGGCCCCGCCCGCCTCGCTGCGTCCAGCCGAGAGCTTCAGCGCCATCGCCAACCAGCGCGATCGCTCGGTCGCCCTGTTCGGCGAGATCGGCACGGTGCTGCAGCATCCGCGCTGCATGAACTGCCACCCGGCGACCGAACGCCCGCGGCAGGCCGATGCGAGGCGCCTGCATCAGCCGCTCGTCGTGCGCGGCAAGGACGGGCACGGCGCACCGGGGCTGGAATGCGCGACCTGCCACGGAAAGCAGAATTTCGACCCGGCGCGGATTCCGGGCGATGGTCACTGGGCGCTGGCGCCGGCCTCGATGGCCTGGGAGGGTAAGTCGCTCGGTCAGATCTGCGAGCAGCTCAAGGACCAGAACCGCAATGGCAGCCGCGACCTCGCGGCAATCGTCAAGCATGTCACCAGCGACACCCTGGTGCTCTGGGCCTGGAACCCGGGACTCGGTCGTGTTCCGGCACCAGGCAGCAATGCGCAATTCGGTGCGCTTATGCAGGCCTGGGTCGATACGGGAGCCGTCTGTCCGGCGTCCTGACGCGGCTCCTTCTTCTCCCCTCGGGGTACGAGGGGAGGCACGCATGCCCACCCGCGCCCTCGTCCATGTTGCAACCGCACCATGGGCTCGGCTAGTCCTTGGGAGGAACGCTCCTCTCCCCCTGATCCCAGCGGCAAAGGCATCGCGATGAAGAAGGTCTACCCCGACGCAAAGGCGTCGCTCGCCGGTATCGTCAAGGACGGCATGACGATCATGGCCGGCGGCTTCGGCCTCTGCGGCATTCCCGACACCCTGATCGAGGCGATCCGTGATTCCGGCGCCAAGAACCTGACCTTTATCTCCAATAACGCCGGCGTCGACGGCGCGGGGCTTGGTCTGCTGCTGGAAACCCGCCAGATCAAGAAGATGATCAGTTCCTATGTCGGCGAGAACAAGCTTTTCGCCCAGCAATACCTGGCTGGTGAACTCGAGCTTGAATTCACGCCGCAGGGCACTCTTGCCGAGCGGATTCGTGCCGGCGGGGCTGGCATTCCCGCCTTCTTCACCAAGACCGGTGTCGGTACGCTGATCGCCGAGGGCAAGGAGGAACGCGAGTTCAATGGCGAGCGCTACATCATGGAGCGCGGCCTCTTCGCCGATATCTCGATCGTTCATGCCTGGAAGGGCGATACCGAGGGCAACCTCGTCTATCGGAAGACGGCGCGGAACTTCAATCCGATGATGGCGAGCGCCTCGCGCTTCACGGTCGCAGAGGTCGAGCACCTCGTGCCGGCCGGCGAGATCGATCCCGATCACATGCACACGCCCGGCATTTTCGTGAAGCGCATCGTGCATGTGCCGAACCCGGTCAAGCGCATCGAACAGCGCACCACCCGTCCCCGTCCGACGGCTTGAGGAGACAAGGACCATGGCTTGGACACGTGAGCAGATGGCCGCCCGCGCCGCCAGGGAGCTGCAGGACGGTTTCTACGTCAATCTCGGTATCGGCATCCCGACGCTGGTCTCGAACTACATTCCCGCCGGCATGAGCGTGCAGCTCCAGTCGGAGAACGGCATGCTCGGCATGGGGCCGTTCCCCTTTGAGGGCGAAGAAGATCCCGACCTGATCAATGCGGGAAAGCAGACCATCACCGAACTGCCGACGACGAGCTATTTCTCCTCGGCGGATTCCTTCGGCATGATCCGTGGCGGTCATATCGATCTGTCGATCCTCGGCGCGATGCAGGTGGCCGAGAACGGCGATCTCGCCAATTGGATGATCCCCGGCAAGATGGTGAAGGGCATGGGCGGCGCGATGGATCTCGTTGCCGGTGTCAAGAAGGTCGTCGTGGTGATGGAGCATGTCGCCAAGAACAAGGACGGCTCCGAATCGGCAAAGCTGCTCGAGGCCTGCGACCTGCCGCTAACAGGCGCCGGCGTCGTCGACATGGTGATCACCGATCTCGGTGTCTTCGCCGTGGACAAGGCGAATGGCGGCGGCATGACCCTGATCGAGCTGGCGGACGGCGTTTCGCTGGATGAGATCAAGGCCAAGACCCAGGCCAAGTCCCGGGGCGGCGCATGCGGCCCCGGGATCGCCGCGCTGAACACGCGCGATGAGATCTCAGTCGCGGCCTGTCCCGATCTCCCAGCCATGCCGGATCAGCTCCGGATCGGCATGCTCCTCCTGCGGATAGCCGACGCAGAGCCAGGCGATCAGCTTCCATTGCGGCGGCACGCCAAGCGCAGCCGCGATAGCCTCGGGTTCGAGGATGGAGACCCAGCCGACGCCGATGCCGTGCATGCGCGCTGCCAGCCAGAACTGAGTGATCGCGGCGACCACGGAATAATCGAGCATCTCCGGCATGGTGCGCCGGCCGAGCCCATGACCTTGCTCCGTGCCGTGGTCGCAGAACACCGCAAACTGCTCGGGGGCTTCGCGCAGGCCTTCGAGCTTCAGGTTGGCATAGAGCCGGGCTCGCTCGCCGGCGTAGTCACCGAGCGCCTCGGCGTTGCAATGCGTAAAACTGGTCTGCGCCGCCGCACGCTGCTCTGCGTCCGTGACGCGCAACCAGCGCCAGGGCTGCGAATGGCCGACCGAGGGAGAGAGTTCGGTCAGCTTCAAGAGATGCGCCAATAACGCTTCGGGCACCGGCTCCGACCGGAAGCGGCGCACATCGCGCCGCCAGGCGAGCAGCGTCTCGAATTGCGCCGCAAAGGCCTCGTCGAAGACCGGAGGCCCGCTCATGGCTGCCCGGTGAAGCGGGCGATAGCGTGGAAGAAGGAGCCGGTTACCAGCGCCCGCCGGCCGCCGGCGGGAACCGGAGCCGAGCCATGCGGATCGGTCACCATCGCGAAGGGCGCGTCATCGCCAACCGAAATGATCGTCGCGTAGTGGAATTCATGCCCGGTCAGTGCCTGCCCGGCCGAACCCAGCGGACCATTCGCCTGGAGCACGGCGCGGCGGTAACCCAGATTCATCTTGCGCTTCGCGAAGCTGGTCTCGACCGAGAGCAGGTTCGCCATGGCATGGGCGGTGCCGTCGGCATCGATCAGCGTTCGGCCAAGCACCATGTAGCCGCCGCACTCGCCATGGACTGGCCGGGTCTCCGCGAAGCGGCGCAAGCCGGCCAGGAAGCGGCTGGCGCCGGCGATCCGGCCGGCATGAAGCTCCGGGTAGCCGCCCGGCAGCCAGCAGCTGTCGCAAGTCTCCGGCGGCGATTCGTCGGCGAGCGGCGAAAAGGGAACGAGCGTTGCGCCGGTCGCACGCCAGCCGGTTTCGACATGCGGATAGACGAAGCTGAAGGCGGCATCGCGGGCAATGGCGATGCAGCGTCCCGGGGCGGGCAGGGCGGGAGCGCCATGCCGGGTTACCGGGAGGTCCGTCGGTTCGGCCACGGCAAGGATCGCATCGAGGTCGACCGCGGCAGAGATCGCGTCTGCGAGCGCATCGAGCCGGCCATGCAGATCCTCTGTCTCGCCGGCTTGCACAAGGCCGAGATGGCGCTCGGGCAGGATCAGGCTTGCCTCGCGCGACAGGGCTCCGAGCACGGGCAAGCCGATCCGCTCCATGCCGGCGCAGGCAAGCCGGCGATGGCGTTCGCTTGCCACCTTGTTGAGGATCACGCCCACGACACGGATGCGCTCGTCATAACGCACGCAGCCGAGAGCCACCGCGCCGGCCGACTGCGCCTGACCGGAGACATCGACGACCAGAACGACCGGCCAGCCGCAGAAGGCCGCGATATCGGCGCTCGCGCCCGTATGCCCCATCTCGCCCGGCACGCCGTCGAACAGGCCCATCGAGCCCTCTGCGACGACGATATCGGCCGCCTCTGCAGCCTCGCCTGCGATCTGGCCGAGCAAGGTGTCCGGCATCGCAAAACTGTCGAGATTGGCGCTCGGTGCGCCGGTTGCGGCCGCGTGGAATGCCGGGTCGATATAGTCCGGCCCGCATTTCAGCCCGCGTACGGTCAGCCCTCGCTTCACCAGCGCCCGTTGCAAACCGAGCGTGATCGTCGTCTTGCCCGAGCCGGAGCGCGGCGCGGCGATGAGGAGGCCTTTTCCGCTCATGCGATGATCTCCGCGGGCTCCTGACGGAGCCCTCTTGCTGCGCTATGCAGGCGCTCATGGAAGACTTGCCGCCCCAAGGCGAATTGCGACGCGGCTGGACGACGGGCGCTTGCGCTGCCGCCGCCGCCAAGTCCGCCTATTGCGGCTGGGCGGCCGGCTCGTTTCTCGATCCCGTCGAGATCACGCTGCCGGGCGGCCAGCGGCCGGCCTTTGCCCTGGCCCGGCAGTCCGCGCTTGCGGAGGGCGCCGAGGCCGGCATCATCAAGGATGCGGGCGACGATCCCGACGTTACGCATGGCGCGCTGGTGGTTGCGCGGGTCGGCCCGGCCGCGCCTGGCGCAGGCATTGTTTTTCGCGCCGGCGAGGGTGTCGGCACAGTCACCTTGCCCGGCTTGCCATTGCCGGTCGGCGAACCCGCCATCAACCCGATGCCGCGCGAGATGATCCGGCAGGCTTTGACGGAGGTCATTGCGGCGACGGGCGGTCCGCGCGACGTCTCCGTCACCATCGCGATCCCCGGTGGGGAGGCCCTCGCCGGAAAGACCATGAATCCGCGCCTCGGCATCGTCGGTGGGCTCTCGATTCTCGGTACGACCGGAATCGTCATACCCTTTTCGTGCGCGGCCTGGATTCACTCGATCCATCGCGGCATCGATGTCGCGCGCGCGACTGGTCTCACCCATGTCGCAGGCGCCACCGGCTCGACCTCCGAAGCCGCTATCCGGCGTCTCCATGGCCTGTCGGAGCAGGCTCTGATCGACATGGGGGATTTCGCCGGTGGCATGCTGAAATATCTGCGGCGCCACCCGGTCCACCGCGTCACGGTCGCCGGCGGCTTCGCAAAGATGGTCAAGCTCGGGCAGGGCATGCTCGACCTGCACTCGCGCGCGGGTCCGGTCGATTTCGCCTGGCTGGCGGCGCGGATTCTGGAGGCGGGCGGCAGTGAGCACCTGGCTGCCTGGGTGCCCGGGGCCAATACGGCGCTCGAGGTGTTGCAACGTGCCCAGGCCGAGGGGTTGCCATTGGCCGAAACCGTCGGCCGGCATGCCTGGGTGAACGCCGCGCATTCCCTCGGCGTGCCGGACAGTGAGCTGGAGATCGCGATTTTCGATCGCACCGGTGGCCTTCTGGCGCGTACGCCATTCCGCAAGGTGGGGTGAGCCCGAGCGTGTCACACGCCACCACCGCTCGGCCGGAAACGCCGGTCGTAGCCTGTGGAATACAAGGCGCTCTCGCCAAAATCCTGCGAGCCGAGCGCGGGGCCGACGAGGATCAGCGCGGTCCGTTCCAACCCCGAGGCCTGGACCTCGGCCACGATCGTGCTCAGCGTTCCGCACAGCACGCGCTCATCTGGCCAGGACGCCCGGAAGACGACGGCGACGGGGCAATCTGCTCCGTAGAACGGTGTCAGCTCGGCGGCGACCTGTCCGATCACGTGGATCGAGAGATGGATGGCGAGCGTCGTGCCCGAGGCCGCGAAGGTCGCGAGCTTTTCGCGCTCGGGCATAGCCGAGGCGCGGCCCGAGGTGCGTGTCAGGACCAGCGATTGCGCGACGCCGGGCAGCGTCAATTCGCGCTTCAGCGTCGCTGCCGCCGCGGCGAAGGCCGGCACGCCGGGCGTGACCGTAAAGGGGATGCCGAGCGCATCGAGCCGACGCATCTGTTCGCCGCAGGCGCTCCAGATCGAGAGATCGCCCGAATGCAGTCGAGCCACGTCCTGCCCCGCTTCATGGGCGGTCTGCATCTCGCCAATGAGCGCATCGAGATCGAGCGGGGCGGTGTCGACGATGCGCGCGCCCGGTGGACACCAGTCGAGCATCGTGCGCGGGATCAGCGAGCCGGCATAAAGGCAGACCGGGCAGGCGGCGATCAGGTCGCGCCCGCGAAGGGTGATGAGATCGGCGGCACCTGGGCCGGCGCCAATGAAATGGATGGTCATGACGTGGCGCTCCGCGCCAGCGCGCAGGTGACGCGGGCAGTGGCGATCCGTGGCTGGATCAGCACCGATCCCGGGCCGGCGGCCGCAAGCGCAGCCGCCTCCGCGACGGAGCCGACGCCATAGAGAGAGGCGATGCGGGTCGAGCGGGTTGCGCAGGCGGCCTCGTAGCCCTTGAGCGCTTCGTCTGGAATCGCGACGAGTTCGGCGTTGCGGCTCCGCGCCGTGGCAAGGAGACCCGCCTCGCGCGAACGGCTGGAGATGGTGGCGAGGCGCAACGCGGTCGGCGCCACGCCGGCTTGCCTGAGCGCCTGGTCGAGGCAGGCGAGGATATCCACCTCGCTGGTGCCCGGGCGTAATCCGATCCCCGCCACGATCACGGCTTCACCACCCGCCATTGTGTCACCGGCATCGCGGCGCGCCAGCCATGCATGCTGCCGACCGCGTCGAGATGGCTGACGCCGATCCGGCGCAAGGTGCCGCCATGCGCGGCGTAAAGCGCCGCAAGCCGTGCCTCGCCCTCCAGCGTCACCACATTGGCGACGAGGCGACCGCCCGACTTCAGCGCACCCCATGCAGCCTCGAAAACTCCGGGCTCGGTCATGCCGCCGCCGATGAAGACCGCATCCGGGACCGGGCGGCCGGGAAAGCTCGCAGGTGCCGCGCCGATGGCGACCTCGATTCGGAGCGCACCGAGGGCTGAGCCGTTGCGGGTGATCCGCGCAGCCCGCTCGGGCCTGGCCTCGAAGGCGATGGTCTGGTTGCCGGGATTGCGCAGGCACCATTCGAGCCCGATCGAGCCCGAACCGGCGCCGACATCCCAGAGCAGTTCTCCAGCACGGGGTCGCAGGGCGGACAACGTGATCGCACGGATATCGGCCTTGGTGATCTGGCCGTCATGCTCGAACCAGTCGTCATCCAGTCCGGAGGCGAGTGGGAGGATACGCGCTTCACGCTCTGCGACCAGATCCAGCGCGATCAGGTTGAGCGGGTCGACTGTGCCGAGATCGAAGGCCTGCGCCTTGCACTCGCGGATACGTTCGCGTGGACCGCCGAGCGCCTCCATCACCACGAGGCGCGAGGCACCAAAGCCGCGTGCGCTCATCAATTCAGCCAGCTTTCCCGGGGTCGAACCATCCCAGGACAGAGCGAGCACGCGCCGGCCCGGCTGCAGAAAGGGGATGATGCGTTCCAGCGCACGACCATGCAGCGAGACGCGGCCGCATTCCTCTTGCGGCCAGCGCAGCCGGTTGCAGGCGAGCGCAAAGGAAGAGAGCTGCGGATAGATCCGCATCTCGTCCGGGCCGAGTGCCTTCGCCAGGCCGGCACCGATTCCGTAATGGAACGGGTCGCCCGTGGCGAGCACGCAGACCTTGCGGCCTCTCTGCGAGAGGATCAGCGGCAGCGCATTGCGGAAGGGCTGCGGCCAGGGCGCAGCCTCGCCCGCAACCGGCCCGATCAGGGCGATATGCCGGGCGCCGCCATAGACGAGCTCGGCGCCTTCAAGCGCGGCAAGCGCGTCCGGCGAAAGCCCGGCGCGGCCGTCTTCTCCAAGCCCGACGAGGGAGAGCCAAGGCTCGGTGGCCGAGGCGGATGCCCTCGACAGTTCGTCGGATTCAGGCGAAAACAATGTCATGACGGTCCTGATCCTCGGCGGCACCAGCGAAGCTGTCGCGCTTGATCAGCTTCTTGCTGACCAGGCGCCGGAAATCCGCGCGGTTGTCTCGCTGGCCGGACATACCTCCGATCCCAAACCCCTCAATCTGCCGGTGCGTGTCGGTGGTTTCGGCGGCATCGAAGGCCTGCGGCATTATCTCATAGAAAACCGGGTCGTTGCCGTGGTCGATGCCACGCATCCCTTCGCAGCTATCATGCCGTTCCATGCGGAGGCGGCCTGCAAGGCCGAGAACGTGCCGATCATCGCGATCCGCCGTGAATCCTGGAAGCCGCGGCCGGGTGATCGCTGGCGCTCGGTGCCGGACATTCAAGCTGCAGTCGAGACGCTGGGCACGCAGCCGCGTCGCGTCTTCCTGACGGTCGGACGGCTCGAGCTGCCGGCCTTCGCCGACGCGCCGCAGCACCATTATCTCGTCAGGGTGATCGAGCCGATCGGCGACCGGCTGCCGCTCAACGGCATCAAGGTCATCCAGCAGCGCGGCCCGTTCGAGGCCGATGAAGAGGAGGATCTGATGCGCCGGGAGGGCATCGAGATTCTCGTCTCGAAGAATTCCGGCGGTCCGGCGACAGTCGGCAAGCTGACGGCGGCGCGCCGGCTCGGCCTTCCCGTGATCATGGTCGAGCGGCCGCCCAAACCCGATGTCGCAACCGTCGACCATATCGATCAGGTCCTGCCCTGGCTGGTGGCGCAGGGGATCTTCGTCACCGAACGCGGCGTATAGACGATCGGCGCCTGGCCCGGGCGGGCGATCGATCGCGTGCTCGAGGCACCGATCATCMCGAGCGTTGCCATGTCGGCCGAGCCTGCCGCCCCCACAGCCTCGCTCATCGGCAATACGCGCAGGACTTCGTCCGGCCGTCCGACGGCGCGCGCGAAGATCACGGGTGTTTCAGGCGCGCGATGCCGGGCAGCCAGCGTTAGGGCCTCGCCGAGCTGCCAGGGCCGAGCCTTCGAGATCGGGTTATAGAGCGAGATCACGAAATCGGCGCTCAGCGCCGCTTCCAGCCGCGCGGTGATCACGTCCCAGGGCTTGAGGTTGTCAGAGAGCGAGATTGCGCAGAAATCGCCGCCAAGCGGCGCGCCGGCCCGCGCCGCTGCGGCGAGCATCGCAGTAATCCCGGGTTCGACGCTGATCGGCAGCGCAAGCCAGCCGGTTTCGCCGGCCTCGAGTGCCTCGAACACCGCCGCTGCCATCGCGAAGACGCCGGGATCGCCGCCTGATACCACCGCGACTGCGCGACCCTCGGCTGCAAGCTGCAACGCATAGCGAGCGCGTGCGATCTCGACCCGGTTGTCGGATGCGTGCTTCGTCTGCCCCCCGCGCACCGCCAGTCGGTCCAGATAGGGACCATACCCGACGAGGTCGGTAGCCGCTTCGAGCGCGGCTTGTGCAGCCGGCGTCAGCCAGTGCGGCTCTCCAGGGCCGAGGCCGACGATGGTGAGCGAGCCGCTCATAGCCGCCGGCCCTCGCCTGGAACGAGGATCATCGAGAAATAGGGGGCAACGTCATCGGTCTTCTCATCGAGCCGGGTCACGACCTGCCCCGCCATCGTTGCCCGCTCGACATAGATCGCGCGATGGATCAGCCCGGCTGCCTTCAGCGCGCGGCGTACTTTCGGCAGGTTGCGACCAAGCTTCATGATCACGGCCGCATCGGTGTCGACCAGGCGACGACGCAGTTCCGCCTCGGGCAAGGTGCCGGGCAGCACGGTCATGACGTCGTCACCCCAGGTGATCGGGGCACCTGCACGAACCCAGGCGCCGGCCATGCCGGTGACGCCCGGTACAACCTCGGTCGGGAAACGGTGGGCGAGGCGCCGCCATAGATGCATGAAGGAACCGTAGAAGAACGGATCGCCGTCGCAGAGCACCGCGACGGTCCGGCCCGCCGCCATCTCGGCTGCGAGCAATTCGGCGGATTCATCGTAGAAGGTGGCGATCGGCCCGGTATAGCCGTCCTCGCTGACAGGAACCTCGGTCGTCACCGGAAAGGCGAGCACGATCTCGCGCGCTGGATCCGGCGGGATCACCGCGTCGGCTGTCACGCGGGCATTGCCACGGCTGCCCTTCTTGCAGAAATGCACCAGCCGGTCGGCGGTCGTGATGATGTCGCGGGCCCGGACCGTCATGTAGTCGGGGTCGCCGGGCCCCAGGCCGACGCCGAAGAGCAGGGTGCCTGCGTTCTGGGGCAAGGACCGGTCCATGCTCACCGGCTCACTCCTTCTCTTGCGCCAGGGCGTTGACGGCAGCGGCCGCCATCGCAGAGCCGCCGCGGCGCCCATGCACGACAAGGAAGGGCACGCGGCCGTCCTGTGCCAGCGCCTGCTTCGATTCGGCTGCACCGACGAAACCGACCGGGATGCCGATCACGGCTGCCGGTTTTGGCGCACCGGCATCGAACATTTCGAGCAGCCGGAAAAGCGAGGTCGGGGCATTGCCGACGACGACCAAGGCTCCCGCGAGATGCGGCCGCCACAGCTCCATGGCCGCGGCCGAGCGCGTTGTGCCGGCCTGTTTGGCCAGTGCCGGCACCTCAGCCTGGTCCAGCGTGCAAATCACTGCGTTGCTGGCCTGCAAACGGGCGCGGGTCACGCCGTTCGCGACCATCTTGGCGTCGCACAGGATCGGAGCGCCGGCGCGCAGCGCAGCCTCCGCCGCATCCGTGAAATCGGCTGACATCTCGACATCGCGCGGCAGGTCGGTCATGCCGCAGGCATGGATCATGCGTACCACCACGCGGGCGGCCGCGCCTGAGAAGCGGGAGAGGTCGGCCTCGGCCCGGATGATGGCGAAGGAGCGCTCATAGATCGCATCACCCTCGCGGATATAGTCGTAGCGCGTGTTCAAACCTGTGGTCCTGAAAACTGCCTGCGGTCAGGCGGGTGTGAATGTCCTGTCCCGGCTGCAGACGCTGCACAATCTGCGAAAGGTCAAGCCTCGCCATCGGCTTGTCCCGCGTCGTTCCGCCGATGACGACGTCATAGCGGCCGTCATGCCCGACCAGCGTGAGATCGGCGGGACCTGATTGCGCGCAGGATTTGACGCAGGCCGATAGATGCAGGCTGAGGCCAGCAGCAAGGAGCGAGGCTGCCGCTTCGGCCAGGACTGCGGCATCGCCCATCGTCTGCGTCTCGCCGCGCAGACAGGCCGGCTTGCCGGAGCATGCCTGCACTGAAAGCCGTGGATCGGCGTCGCGGGTGACCAGCCCCAGTGCCTCGCATCGTGCGGTGAGGCTCGCGGCGGCATCGTGCTCGAGGCCCAGGAAAGCCAGCCCCCGCCAGGGCGAAAAGCGGATTTCGCTGACGCCATGCGCGCCGGCGGCCTCGCATAGCCGCGATAATGTCCGAGAGTCCGAGCGGCCGAACGGCAGCCCCGCGATCAGGGCAAGATGGGAGGCGCGCAACGCGAAGAGCCCGACCCGCCTCGGCGCGGAGCGAGCCACCGGCGCACCGGTCGGCGCTATCGAGCAGGCCTCGGTCAGCGCGCTAATCTGGTCGTGGTCGAGATCACGCAGGCGATGGATCCTGTCAGGCTCGGCCCGCCGGTATGCCGCAAAGCCCTGCAACAGCCCTGCCGTCACGGCGCCTGCATCACCGGATGCGACCGGGCCAAACCAGCCGCCTTGCGGCAGGCCGATCACGACGGAACCCTGGTCAATCGCAACCACGCGCAGATCGCCGGCAAAGCCATCGAGTGCGAGCTCGCCGCCGCCATCGACGATGACGCTGGTCTTGGGCGGCAACCCTGAGATGGCGCGCCCCTGACGTTCCAGGGATGCGGCCAGAATGGCGGCATCGATCAGGTCGCTCGGATCCTGCCCGGCGAGCGGTGAGGTGAGCACCAGGCGCTGCGGCCCGGGCCCGCCGGCTTCGTCGACGAGCCGCTCCGCGAGCAAGGCCTCGACAAGGGCGGGATGGGCCTCCTGCCGCACACCCCTGATCTGGAGATTGCCGCGGCTGGAAATCTCGACGAGGCCATTGCCCGTCTCTTCGGCTAGATCCGCCACGCGTCGCAATTGTGCGGGCTGCATCTGCCCGCCCGGCGGGTGCAGCCGCACGAGCCCGCCGTCCCCGGTTTCCATCGGCCGGAGCGTGCTCGGGCACCAGCCGCGCCGGAGCGCTTCTTGCGTCGGTGCGGTCATTCCGCAGCGTCCTTGCTGGCGAGGAAGGCGGCCACGGAATTGCGCCGGCTCTGCCAGAGGCCGCGCCGCTCGGCTTCCGTCAGCCGCGCGCGGATCGAGGCGGCCGCGGGCGCATTGGCCTGTTCCAGCGCGCTCCAGATGGCCGGATCCGCGCAATAGGCCTGGAATACGGCGTCGAATAGTCCGTCCGAGACCGCGTCGGTGCTGGCCGCATAGACGAAGAGTGTGTCGACGGTCTCGGCAAGTTCGGCCGCACCGCGCCAGCCATGGGCAAGCTGGCCCGCAATCCAGCGCGGGTGGCAGAGCCGGCCATGGACGATGCGCGCAATGTCCTCGGCCAGGGTCCGCGTTTTCGGCGCTTCCGGGTTGGAGCTGTCGAGACTGTAGAGTGCGGCCTCGCTGCCGAGCGCCTGCGCTGCCGCGGCAAAACCGCCGATCACATCGGCCGCGCTGGTCGCTTCGAGAATGTCGCGCCCCGCCGTGTCGCTGACGTGAACGAAGGCGCTTGCCGAGGCGACGCGACGCGCGAAGCCGGGATCGGCGCTGGCGAGACCCTCCGTACCACCGAAGGCATGATCGCTGGCTGCGAGATAGGCGGCGCCAAGCTCGCCGCGGCTCTCCCATTGCCCGTCGAGCGCACGGTCGGCCATGGCCGCACCGAAGCGGCCGGGTGCCGGGCCGAAGATGCGTGCGGCGTCTTCGCCGCGCCGGCGTGCTGCAGCAGGCTCGTTCCATTCATCGGCTTCGTCCAGCACTGTTACGGCGCGCGCAGCGGCGTCGAGCAGCGCGATCTGACCCGGGAATGTGTCGCGAAAGGCGCCGGAGATACGGATGGTGACGTCGATGCGCGGCTGATCGAGCTTGGCCTGCGGAATGACGGAAAATCCGGTCACTCGCGTCGAGGCGTGATCCCAGAGCGGCGCGACGCCCATCAGGGCAAGCGCATGTGCGATGTCCTCGCCGCCGGAGCGCAGTGTGGGCGAGGCCCAGAGATCCATTACGATCCGGCGTGGATAATCGCCGTGGTCCTGGAGATGGCGTGCGATCAGCGACGCGGCGGCGCGCATGCCGAGGCGCGCGGCGGCCCGGGTCGGGATCGCGCGCGGATCGAGCGTCGAGAGGTTGCGGCCGGTCGGCAGCACATCGCTTTGCCCGCGATGCGGCGAGCCGGCAGGGCCGGGCGGAACGAACCGCCCAGCCAGAGCGCGCAGCAGGTTGTCGCGCTCGTTGCGGGATGACGCGGGATCATGCGCAGCCCGCCCGAAGACATGCAGCCCATCCCGGAAGGGCAGTTCGGCGATGTCGCAGAGATGCGCGTCGAGCTGGCTCAGTGCGCTCGCCATGTCGAGATCGGGCGTGACACCGCAGGCTTCCGCCAGCCCGCTTGCTTCGGCTCGCCCGCGGATTTCACGGGCGACGATCTCGGCGCGGCGCGGATCGAGGACCTGCGCTTGCGAAAACTCCTCGACGAGATCACGCAGCAGCGCCACTTCGCCGGCTGCATCCGCCTGCACCAGTTCGGGTGGGAGATGGCCGAGCGTCACGGCCGAAAGCCGGCGCTTGGCAGGGGCCGCCTCACCGGGGTCATCGACGACATAGGGGTAGATCACCGGCAGGCCGCCAACCGCAAGCCGCGGCCAGCAGCTCGCTGAAAGAGCCACCGCCTTGCCGGGCAGCCACTCGGTTGTGCCATGCGTACCGAGATGGATCAGTGCGTCGGCATCGGCAATCCGCCGGAGGCCGAGATAGAAGGCGAGATAGGCATGGCCCGGCGGCGCATCGGGATCGTGATAGCGCAGCTTTCGGTCGGGCGTTGTGTCGCGAGCGGGCTGCAGGGCGATGGTGAGACGGCCATTGCGGATCACACGGAAACGGAAGGCCGAGCCATCGCAGGCACGATCCGCCTCGGGTTCGCCATGGGCCGAGATGAGTGCCGCGCCTGCCGCGCCGGGAATGGCGCCGAGCCAGGCGCGATAATCGGCGAGCGGGACTGCAAACTCTGCTGGCCCTTCAGTCAGCGCCTGCATCATACGCGTGTCGTCACTATGAGCCAGCTGACCGTCCCGGCTCTCCCTTGGCTCGTCCGGGAAGATACTCTGCGCGGAGGGGCCGACATCGTATCCGGTCTGCGCCAGCAGTTCGCAAATGGCCCCGACGCTGGCTGGGGTATCGAGCCCGACTGCGAAGCCGGCCCGTCCTCCGCGCGCCGGGTAGTCGGACATGACCAGGGCGAGGTTGCGCTCGGCAGCCGGCTTGCCGGCCAGCGCGATCCAGCCTGAGGCGAGATCGGCAAGGGCGGCGACACCATCGCGATCAGGAACCAACCGGCGGCTCGTCAGGCCGGTCCGGCCGTCCGTCATCTCGGCCTTGAAGGCGACGGGCAGCGCCCCCAACCGTCCGTCGAATTCCGGCAGCGCCACCTGCATGGCGAGGTCGGCCCCGGAAAGCCCGCGCGGTGAGGCCTCCCAGGCGTCGCGCGGGCTGCCGACCGGCACGGCCTGCAGGATCGGGCAATCGGCGGTGTCCAGCACGAAATCGGCGCTGTTGCGGGCCGAGAACGCGGTGGTGGTGATGATGGCGGCGGGCTTGCGCGCGGCGATCAGGGCCGCAAGCTCGCCGGTGACCGCCGGGTCCTTCAAGCTCGTAAGGGCCAGGATCAACGGGGCATGGCCGCGCGCACCCAGCGCCTCTGCGATCGCCTCCGCCATGGCGGTGTCTCCGGCGGCGACGCTGGAGCGATAGACCAGGATCGGGACCAGCGCGTTCGCGACGGGGCGCTGTGAGAGCGCCTCACGCCATGCGAGCGGAGCACCGCCCGCACCAAGGGCGAAGAGCGCGGGCAAGGGGGTGGGCGCGAGGTCCGAAGCATCGCCTTCGCGGCGAAGGAACGCATCCACCCGTCCAAGCAGCCGGCGCATATTCTCCGCACCGCCGCCGGCGCGGAAATAGGCGAGAAGCTCCGCGGCGAAACGCAGTTCGACGGTGCCGTACTCGGCCAGCCGCTCATCAGGCCGGTCGTCGCCGGGCAGCACGACGAGCGGTATCCCGCCCCGTCGGCAGATTTCCGCCAGCTGCTCAATGCCGTAACGCCAGTAGTCCAGCCCGCCGAGACAGCGGATCAGCACGAAGCGCGAATGCGCCACCGTCTTCTCGACGAGAAAATCGACGGAGAGCGGGTGTTTCAGCCGGCGTAGCGAGGCGAGCCTGACAGCGAGCTCGCTTGCGCCGGCCGCGGCCGTCAGCGCCGAWAGGTCGCTGTCGGCGAAGGAGAGCACCAGCACATCCCCCGGCGGCAGGGCGAGATCGACGGCGTCTTCGCCGTCGTCAAGCCTGATCTCGCTTGAGGGGAGGAGGTGCATGGTTCAGCCCGCGAGGGCGGCCTCCACGGACTTGCGATCAAAGCCCTTCAGGCCAATCACCACGAGGCGACCATCCTTGGCTTCGCCGGCCGCCCAGGCGCGGTCGTAATGATGGCTGACCCGACGCCCGACACCCTGGACGACGAGCCGCATCGGCTTACCGGGAATCGCCGAAAAACCCTTCAGGCGCAGCACGCCCTCGGCCTCCGCGGCCCTGGCAACGCGGGCCGCCAGCTCCTCGGGCGAGGTCGCCGCGGCGAGAGCGAAATCGAGGCTTTCGAAATCGTCGTGGTCGTGGTCCTCTGCGCTCTCATGGTGCGAGGGGCGTCCAGCTAGATCGGCCTCGGCAGCCGCGTTGAGGCCGATAATCAGGGCGGGCTCGACCTTGCCATGGGCCGTCTCGACGATCTTGATCGCCTTCGGCAGATGCGCGGCGATCTCGGCCTTGACGCGTTCGCGGCCGGCCGCATCGACGAGGTCGCTCTTGTTGAGCAGGATCAGGTCGGCGCAGAGGATCTGGTCCTCGAACACTTCTTCGAGCGGGTTGTCGTGCCCGACCGCGGCATCCTGCGCCGCCTGCGCAGCGAGAGCGTCGGGATCATCCGCGAACTGGCCATCCGCCACGGCCGGACCATCGACCACGGCGATGACACCATCGACCGTGACACGTGACCGAATGGCCGGCCAATTGAACGCGTTGACCAGCGGCTTCGGCAGGGCAAGCCCCGAGGTCTCGATCAGGATGTGTTCCGGCGGGTTCGGCCGGTCGAGCAGCTTTTCCAGCGCCGGCACGAAGTCGTCGGCGACGGTGCAGCAGATGCAGCCATTCGGCAGCTCGACGATGTCCTCCGCGGTGCAGCCGGAAATGCCGCAGCCGGCGATGAAGGAACCGTCGAAGCCGAGATCGCCGAACTCATTGACCAGCACGGCGATGCGCTTGCCCCCTGCATTCTCCAGCAGGTGCCGCACCAGTGTGGTCTTTCCGGCCCCGAGGAAGCCGGTGATGATCGTGCAGGGGATCTTGCCCAGCGAGCGGGCTTGGGGAGCGTTCATGATCTCATCCTTGTTGGCGCGCCGGGAGAGGCGGTACGCGCGCGACCACGCCCTTGCGGAACGAAGCGGGTCTTTCTTTCCAGGGAACGATACCGTTTGCGCTGGCTGCAAAGCTTGCAGCTGCGTCAACGATTTCGGCGATATGGGTGTCTGCGTCGAGATCGCCGATCAGATAGGTCCATTTGCCGTCGGCCGCCAAGGCGACGGTGCAGGGGCGATTGCAGACCGCGAGGCAGTCGACGGGTTCGACCGGAAGCGTCCCGCCGTCGCGCGCGATGCGTTCGCGCAGCGCCTCGGCAAAACCCAGTCCGGGCTGGTCGTAACCCTCCGGCAGGTCCGCCCGCGCGCGCCGRCAGGCGACGCAGACGAAAATGGTGACATCGCCTTCGGGCATAGGCCGGTTCCTTTGCTTCCGGCGCGATCCCGGGGGATCGCGCTCAGCGTCAGGCCTTGGCCGGGGCTGCGGCACGGCGCGTCGCCCAGGGCCAGAGCACGCCGACGGCAAAGCCGGTGGCGAGCCAGAGGGCAGCCTGGAGCGCGAGCGAGAGCGCGGCGAAATGCGCTGCGATTTCGGCAGGGACCTTGCTCTCCGGGGCGGCGGGATGTGGTGCGCCGATCAGATGCGGGACGAGCATGGCAAGCACGGCAAGTGCCCGCRGCCAGCTCGCCTCCGCCCGCAGGAAGACCCAGAGGCCGCCGGCGGTGACGAGCGCGGTGGCGATCCACCAGGTCTGGCGGTGGAGCAGTTCGGCTGACGCGCTGCCGGGCAATTCCGGTGCGAGCCCGGTCGCCGGCACGAGGCCGAAGGCCAGGAAGCCGCAAGCCGCCCAGATCAGTGCGGTCCGCTCAGTGATGGCATCGCCCGCTGCGATCATGCCGCCGAGCAGCAGGGCGGCAAAGCCGATCGCGGTCGCAATGGTGACGATGGTGGTGAAGGCCGTACGCTGCAAGCCGYCCTGTGGCTTCCACTCGGCGTGGTCGGCTGCGTCGGCGCCGCCATGGGCAAGGACGATCCTGGCATCGCCGGTGAAGCTGGCGTGCTGAAGCTCGACTGCGCGCAGTGCCGTCTCAAAGGTTTCCGCCTTGAGGATCAGCGGCGTGGTGGTGACATGCTGGAGTGCTGCTACCAGGAGCCCAGCAAGAAGCCCGGCCAGAAGACTGACCGTGAGAACACGATTGACCATGTTGCCTTTCCCTCAGTGGCAGGGAAAGGCGAGGGTGTGGCGCGTGTCGTGGGCTGCGTTGTGAACGCTGGTCGAATGGGCGAAGCCGACGGTGAAGATCAGGGCTGCGCCGAGTGCCAGGGCAGCTGCGACAGCCTTGACGCGCTCGGAAGCGCTGGCCTGGGTGGTGATCGAAGCCGTATTCGTCGTCATCTCGGTCTCCTTGGCCACCCCGCCGGCAGCCCGCTGGATTGCATCACTCGCTGACGGCAGGTCTCCTGGCTCGCGGGTCCGGATCTCTCGCCGCCTTCCCGGGACAATCCCAGTGGCCGATGGCGCGAAACTCGCCGCTTACAGTTGCGGGGGCAGCCGCGGTATCGCACCGCGTTCCCTTTTCACCTCCTTGCAGAGGCACCGTCGGCGATGATCATTAGCCATCTGCACGGTGCTGTGCAATGCAGCGATCGTGATTGCGAGCGCAGTGAAGCGATGTGATCTCTTGTCGCCTGTCCCGGCTTGCTTCGCTTCGCTCGCCAGGTCCGTTCCTTAGGCTGATCTTCCCTGGGCTGAGAGTTTGGCAGTGGCAGCGATCCTTTCCCCTCTCACCCTCGTTCTGGGCGGCGCCCGCTCCGGCAAGAGCCGCCATGCCGAGGCCCTGATCGAGATGGTGCCAGCGCCCTGGACCTATCTCGCCACGGCCCAGGCCTATGACGATGAGATGCGCGCCCGGATTGCCGAGCACCGCGCCCGCCGGTCGAAGGAGTGGATGACCATCGATGCTCCGCTGGACCTGGCGCAGGCGATCCGCGCGGTTCCCGCGGGGCAACCTGTCCTGGTGGACTGCCTGACGCTCTGGCTGACCAACGTGATACTGGCAGAGCAGGATGTGGCGGCTGCAAGCCGGGAACTGGTCGAGGCCTGCGTCGCGGCACGAGGCCCGGTGGTCCTGGTTTCCAACGAGGTTGGGCTCGGTATCGTGCCCGAGAATGCGCTCGCCCGGCGGTTCCGCGACGAGGCGGGGAGGTTGCACCAGATGCTTGCGGCGCGGGCCGACCGGGTGATCTTCATGGTCGCCGGTCTGCCGATGCAGGTGAAATGAGCAGGAGGTTCCGATGACGATCGATGCTGACGAGGCCGCCCGCCACAAGGCCAAGATGGAAAAGCGCAAGGCGGTGCAGGATGCCGAGGTTGCCGCCAAGACGATCGAAAAGGGACTCCTGATCGTCAATACGGGGCCAGGCAAGGGCAAGTCGACCGCCGCCTTCGGATTGATCCTGCGGGCTCTCGGCCATGACTGGCGCGTCGGGGTGGTGCAGTTCATCAAGGGCGCCTGGGCGACAGGGGAACGCAAGGCGCTCGACGCCTTCGGTGATCGCATCGTCTGGCACACGATGGGCGAAGGCTTCACCTGGGAAACGCAGGACAAGGCCCGCGACATCGCTGCCGCCGGGCGCGCCTTCGCCAAGGCCAAGGCGTTGATGGACGATCCGGAGATACGCCTGCTCGTGCTCGACGAACTCAATATCGCGCTGCGCTACGACTATCTGCCGCTGGCGGAGGTGGTCGAGACATTGGCGAGCCGGCGCCCTGATCTGCACATCGTCGTCACCGGCCGCAATGCCAAGCCCGAGTTGATCGCCGTCGCAGACCTCGTCACCGAGATGACGCTGGTCAAGCATCACTTCGCGGCGGGCGTGAAGGCACAGGCCGGGATCGAGTTCTGAGGCTGAGCCATCGACCCGAAACGTGAGTTGCGGCTTTCGGGAAAGTCGAAGCAAACACAGAAGGTGAGATCGTCGTTCCCGATGCGATGCCCGGTCCGATGAACTAGAGGGCGAGCGCGGTAGCGGCCCCCGCAACGGCGAGCCCCCACAGCAGCAGACATGCCCTCCGATAGAGAGCGAGCGCCCGCCGGATATCCGCCGCTTCCGCTTCGGCCCGGCCGTCCCCCATCCAGCCGTCGTCGACCCTGACCTCGCCATAGACGCGCGGGCCCGCCAGACGGAGGCCTAGCGCACCTGCCATCGCGGCTTCCGGCCAACCGGCATTGGGCGAACGATGATGGCGGGCATCGCGTCGGACAGCTCGCCACGCATTGGCGGGGTCTGACGTTTTGTCGAGTGCGGCGGCTGCGGTCAGCAGCAGCGCGGTGAGGCGAGAGGCGGGAAGGTTGACGAGGTCGTCGAGACGCGCCGCCGCCCAGCCGAAGGCGAGGTGGCGCGGTGTCTTGTGGCCGATCATCGAATCGGCGGTATTGATCGCCTTGTAGAGCGCGCCGCCCGGCAGGCCGCCGACGCCGAGCCAGAAAGCCGGAGCGACGATCCCGTCCGAGAAATTCTCGGCAAGGCTTTCGATTGCGGCGCGGGAAACTCCGGCTTCGTCGAGGGTTTCGGGGTTGCGGCCGACAATCATCGAAACGGCCATGCGTCCGCCTTTGAGCCCGTCCCGCTCCAGTCCTTCGGCGACCCGTGCGACATGCTCGTGCAGGCTGCGCTGTGCGATGAGGCTGGAGGCGACGAGCGCGAGGGGCAGCCAGCCAAGCGGGCCGAGGCCGCGGCAGAGCAGGGTGAGCCCCCATGAGATGGCAAATGTGGCGGCAAGCAGCAGCGCGAGGGCGAGGCCGCCGGCCGCCTTGCGCACGATGARGGAGGCGCTCTCGCGATTGAGCATCCGGTCGAGCCGGGAGATCAGCGCACCGATCCAGGTGACGGGATGGCCGATCAGCGCATACAAGCCCTGGGGGTAGCCGAATCCCGCCTCGTTGATCAGGGCGGCGGCGAGGAGCGGCAGGGAATCGGACAGGCTCATGCGGGGCGGGAATGGCTGAGGCGGCAGGCAAGGTCTGGCATGGCGGCGATCTGGCACAGGCGAAGGCGCTGTTCCCGGAGGCGCCCGAGCCATGGATCGATCTTTCGACCGGGATCAATCCCATCCCCTATCCGGTTCCTGAGCTGCCGTTAAGCCTCTGGCAGCGCCTGCCGGGAGTGCGGGACGAGGCGGCATTGCTCGCTGCGGCACGCGAGACGTACCGGGTGCCCGAGACGGCCGGCATCGTCGCGGCGCCCGGCACTCAGATCCTGATCGAACTGCTGCCGTGTCTTGCGAACACCGGGCCAGTCGCCGTGATCGGCCCGACCTATGCCGAACATGCGGTGGCCTGGCGCAAGGCAGGGATGGACGTGCGGGAGAGCGCAATGCCCGCGGAGGCGGGCGATGCGGGCGATGCGGGCGTGGTCGTGCTGGTCAACCCGAACAATCCCGATGGGCGGGTGATTGAGCGCGCGCAACTCACGGCGGTTGCGCGTGACCTGGMCGGACGAGGCGGGTTGCTCGTCATCGACGAGGCCTTCATCGATTTCATGCCCGAGGCGAGCCTGATCCCCGAGCTGCCCCCGGCGACGCTGATCCTGCGCTCCTTTGGCAAGACCTACGGGCTCGCCGGCTTGCGTCTGGGTTTCGCGATCGGCGAGGCGCGCCTGACGGAGGCCTTGCGTGCCGCGCTCGGTCCCTGGGCCGTCGCGGGGCCGGCGCTTCATATCGGGGCGCAGGCGCTCAGTGACACGGACTGGCTCGCGGCGGCCGCCGGTGCCCGGGCCAGCGATGCCGCCCGCCTCGATGCCTTGCTGGCGTCGCGAGGCGTGATCGTCGGCGGCACCTCCCTGTTCAGGCTGTTGGCGACGCCGGACGCACCGGCACTCTTCGCCCATCTCGGCCGCGACGGCATCTATGTCCGCCGCTTTCAGAACAATGCGAGCTGGCTACGGCTTGGCTTGCCCGGCGACGAGCCGTCCTGGCAGAGGCTCGCCGCTGCTCTGGCATCCTTTCTGCCTCCTGGTGCCGCCTAGGGGCGCATGCATGGAACGGCGGGACGGAGCCGTTTCGCATGATTAAGCTGGGTTTTGTCATCACGGGGGAATGCAATGAAGCCTTGGCCGCAGGAAAGAGAACTCACGATCGGCTTCGCGCATGCCGCCTACCAGTTGGGAGCGGAGTTCTCCGCGCGGGGGCGCGCCGCGAGGAGCTTTGAGGTTCGCAACCTCGATGAACTCAAGGCGCGCGCGCCCGAAGCCGATGTCCTCGTCGTCTCCGGACTCTGGCGCAACGAGCTGATCGCCGCCTGCCCGCGCCTGCGCTTCGTCCAGTCGATCAGCGCCGGCACGGATCAGTTCGACAAGGCCGCCTTCGCCGCGGCCGGCATTCGCCTCACCAGTGCGCAGGGGGGCAATGAGCGCGCCGTTGCCGAACACGCGATGGCGCTCATCCTGGGCCTTACCCGTCAGATCCATCTCGCTCGCGACAACCAGATGGCAAAGCATTGGCGGCCGATGATCGGTGATCGCGCCCGACGCGAGGACGAGCTCGGCGGCAAGACGCTTGTCATCGTCGGCCTTGGACGGATCGGCCTGCGTTTGGCGAGGTTGGCTGCGGCCTTCGGTCTGCGCATCATCGGTGTGCGCCGCAGCGAGCGGCCCGAACCAGGCATCGATGCGATTGTGGCGACGGACAAGCTGGGCACGGTTCTGGCTGAGGCCGATATCGTGGCGTTGACCTGCCCGCTGACGCCCGAGACCGAAGGACTGATCGGCAGCGAGGCGCTGGCCGCCATGCGCCCGGGCTCTCTCCTGATCAACGTTGCGCGTGGCCGTGTCGTCGACGAGGCGGCGCTGCTGGCGGCGCTGGGTTCGGGGCACCTGGCTGGCGCCGGGCTCGACTGCTTCCATGACGAGCCGCTCCCATCGGCCTCGCCCTTCTGGGGCCAGCCGAACGTCATCGTCACCCCGCACAGCGCCGGCGAGACGCGCGCCTATGAGACGAACGTCGTCGACATCCTCCTCGACAATCTCGACCGGCTGGCGCGTGGCGACGCGGCGTTGCACAACCAGATCGTTTAGATCATGGAACCGGAACGAAGTCCGGTCCCATGATCTGACTGTGATCGCATCGGTCTTCCCGGTTTCGGGCCGATACCTGACCGGGCGGTCGCTTACGCCTCGTGCAGCCGGCGGTAGATGCCGTCGGCCTTGACCAGGTCGGCATGGCTGCCCTGCTCGGCGATCCCCGTCGAATCCACCACCACGATCCGGTCGGCATCGCGGATGGTCGCGAGACGATGCGCGATCATCAGCGTGGTGCGGCCCTGCGACAGATCCGCAAGCGATTGCTGAATGGCGCGCTCGGTTTGCGTGTCCAGCGCCGAGGTCGCCTCGTCCAGGATCAGGATCGGCGGATTCCTCAGGAAGATGCGAGCGATGGCGAGGCGCTGCTTCTGCCCGCCCGAAAGCTTGACCCCGCGTTCGCCGATGATGGTGTCGAGCCCGTCGGGCATCGCCGCGATGACCTCGTCGAGCCGCGCGCGCCGCGCGGCCTCGACGATCTCGGCCTCGCTCGCCTCGAGCCGGCCATAGGCGATGTTCTCGCGCATCGTGCCGGCGAAGAGGAAGACATCCTGCTGCACGATGCCGATCTGCCCGCGCAGCGAGGCCAGCGTCATGTCGCGGATATCGATGCCGTCGATGGTGATGCTTCCGCCGCTGACTTCGTAGAAGCGCGGCAGCAGGGAGCAGATCGTCGTCTTGCCGGCTCCTGACGGGCCGACGAACGCGATCGTTTCGCCCGGCTTGATATGCAGGTCGATGCCGCTGAGCACGGGGCGGCCGGTCTGATACGCGAACGAAACGCCCGCATAGCGGATTTCGCCCGAGAGTCTCGGCGCAGTCACCGCATTCGGTCGGTCGGCGATATCAGGCTCGGTGTCGAGGAACTCGGTATAGCGCCGGAAGCCGGCAATKCCCTTCGGATAGGTCTCGATCACCGAATTGATCTTCTCGATCGGTCGGAAGAACACGGCGATGAGCAGCAGGAATCCGACGAAACCGCCCTGGCTCAGGCTGCCGGTGATGACGAGATAGCTGCCGGCGACCATCACCACCATCTGGGTCAGCCGCATGCTGAGATAGCTCAGCGAGATGGTAGCCGCCATGATGCGGTAGGCATCGAGCTTGGTCTGGCGGTAGTTCTGGTTGTCACGGGCGAAGAGCCGCCGCTCGTGCTCCTCGTTGGCGAAGGCCTGGACGACGCGGATGCCGCCGACATTCTCCTCGATGCGCGCGTTGAAGCTGCCGACCCGCCCGAAGAGCTGCTGCCAGTTATGCGTCATGCGCCCGCCATAGCGGCCGGTCAGCCAGCCGGTCAGCGGCACGATCGCGGCAGTGACGAGCGCAAGCTCGGGGCTGACCATGAACATCAGCACGAAGGCGCCGAACAGGGTCATGATCGCGATGAACAGGTCTTCGGGCCCGTGATGCGCGACCTCTCCGATCTCCTCGAGGTCCTTGGTGAGGCGGGCCACGAGATGGYCGGTCTTCTGGTTGTCGAAGAAGCTGAAGGAGAGCTTCTGCAGATGGTCGAACGCCTTCCGCCGCATCTCGGTCTCGATATTGATGCCGAGCATGTGGCCCCAATAGGTCACGATCGCCATCAGCCCGCTATTGAGCAGGTAGATCACCAGCAGTGCGGCGGCGCAGGCGAGGATCAATCCCCAGTTCTGGCCGGGCAGCAGCCAGTCGATGAAGAACTTCACCGCGATCGGGAAGGCGAGCTCGAGCAGGCCCGACAGCACTGCGCAGGAAAAATCCAGCAGGAAGAGGCCGCGATGCGGTGCGTAATAGGCGAAGAAACGGCGAAGCATGATGACGATATCTTTTCAAATCCGGATCGCGGTTCGGATCGGGCGTCCTCGCTCCGGATCGCGCACGATTATCCGCGGGTCCAGAGGCCGGAACGGGGCCGGCCCCTTCTATAGGCTCTGGCGTGCCGGAGCGGAATGCCGGCGATGCATGGCCGGGCACTGATCACTCATCGCCAAGCCGGGGCCCGGAGCTCCGCCGCACTCCAGATGGGCCACGTCAGCGATTGTAACGCACCGGCACCGCGAGCGAGATCGTGCCGCCCCCGCCGACGCCGGCAGGAGGCGCCGGGACGGGGCTTGCCCTGCGGATCATGCTGACGGCCTCCTCATCGAGCGTGGCATCGCCGGAGCTACCGGCGAGTCGCGCGGACAGGACACGCCCGCCCCGATCGATCGAGAAGGCAATCTGCACCGTGCCGGGA
>NZ_JBFTZN010000073.1:0-22608 GCF_056406775.1 Allobosea sp. P1_A7 | reverse complement strand
CCTGATGCCCGAGTGCTGACCCAGAGCGCGCATACCCCCGGCTGGTGGCCGGTCAATTATCGGAACGGTGACCGGATAATGATCGGAATCCCGGCCGATCAATTATCGGAATGGTGGCCGGTCAAAATCGGAATCCGCAGCCTATTCCCGCCGTCCTTTAGGCCAATGTCGCCGCTCAGGCCAGGTTGTAGCGTCGTGGCCTCACCTTCGGCGAAATCTCGCCCGATCTACAGCGATCCCAGCGGATTTGCCGCTTAGCAGCTTCGCTGGCTCCTTGGTGTCCGCACCTCTGGCCGAGTACGGGCACACTCGATGATGGCCACGGGATGAGCCGGTTGCTGACCGAGGAAGAATGGCAAGCAACGTTCGGCATGGGGGAACGGTGCCCACTCTGGGCGCGCGGCTTAGTCCAAATTGTAGTTGCCATCCCGCGCGGCATAGTCAGCCTCGCAGAGCGCCTTCGCTTCAGCGACCGACTGCCTGTGGCCAATCGTCAGCTCATAATGGTCATCGCTGCAAAAGGTGACTTTGTAGAARCGGTCGGTTGCTGCCTCGATGATGTACCGCTGGGTTTCGTCGCGGTAGCCAACCGTGCCGTTGCTGCGGGCAATCATGGCCCAGATCAAGCTGGTGGTGCTGTTAGTGCTCATCGTCGGCTCTTTTCGCAGCGGTGTGGTTGCACCCCCATGCCAGACCAGCCAACGGTGTCATGCTGAACCGCGCCAAAATATTGCTAAATCACGCCAGGGCAAAGTGCTTGACGTTGCCTATGGCCACATCCGACGCTCCCCGGTGACCTCCCCAGGGTCGGCCGGGTGAGGAGACCCCGTAGAGCCAATCTCCAGCTGGTTTTTCCACCCTATGACACGTGGCAAGCGGAACGGTCTGGGAGAGGATGAGCTTTACCCCGATTTATCTGGATCTTCGACCTCTGTATTCGTCTTTTCCTTAGTCACATTGACTTGCACGGTCATGCCGAGAGCATCCGAGGCGAGGCCGGAGTAGCTTCCCGTGAGTGGAATCGCCTGGCGAGGGTCCCGGGCAACGGCGACCCGGACAAGATCCCGATTGCCGACGATGCCGTTGGTTGGATCGAACTCCACCCATCCGGCTCCGGGGAGATAGACTTGGCACCAAGCATGGGTAGAGCCGCCCCCGAGCGTGGTCGAGGTGTCGCGGCTGGGAACGTAAATGTATCCCGTGACAAAACGAGCCGCGAAGCCAAGGGAACGCACCGCCTCCATCATGAACAATGCAAAATCGCGGCAGGTGCCGCGACGTAGGCGTAGCGTGATAAGCGGCGGCTGGGTTCCRGCCTCCAGACGACGCGAATAGGCAAAGCTTTCGTGGATTGCATAGCATAGCGTCATCAACAGCTTCCCGGTGTCAGTCCGCCGGCCAACGTTGACGAATTGCTGGGCCCATCGCCCGACTTCGTCATCGTCGTCGAGGTAGTGACGATCGGTCGTACCAGCCAGATCCGCTGTTTCGTCCGAACTATAGGCGAAGGGATACGTCAGCGCCTCCTCATCCATCTGGAAATCGGGCGTTGCCTGCGGCGTGTGGTCGAGCTGAATCCGGGTTTCGAAGCACAACTCCGAAGCGGGACGAGAAATCCGAACGAGCGCGACGCAATTGCCAAAGACATCGTGAATCCAGCGGATAGTGCTGGGCTCCGGATCAATCACCAGGGTCGCCCTGAGTAGCCTCTGGTCATAACTGTCCCGGGGGCGAAACATCAGTCGGTGCTCACCGAACCCCACCGGTTTTGCATAGTGATAGTTTGTGATGTGCCTGACGGAGAATATGGTCATATCGATCGCTTTCGGCCCGGCAAATTGGACTTGCTTGGCCTCTGTGAACACCCGAGCCAATCCGGCGGGAAAGATAGACCAGCTGCACGCTAGGCGAGAGCGTTTTGGAGAATGTGCCGACCTAAATCACGGCCTGCGGATCGAGAGTTTGCAAGCGCCGCATCGCTTAGGTCGCTACCACCTCTTCGGTGATGACCTCGAAGCGTTGGAGAATGTGCGGGCCGAACGTGTGGATCATCGGGATGTCGGCGGCGTCCCGGCCCCTGCCCACCAGGATGCGACCGATGCGGGGCATATTGTGCCGGGCATCGAAGGTGAACCACTCGCCGCCGTCGAGATACGCCTCGAACCAGGCGTTGTAATCCATTGGCGCCGGATCACGCGGCACGCCGATGTCGCCCAGGTAGCCGTTGCAGTAGCGTGCGGGGATGTTCATGCAGCGACACAGCGCGGCCGCCAGGTGAGTGAAGTCACGGCAGACCCCGACCCGTTCCATCATGGCCTGCACCGCCGTACGAGTGCCGCGGGCTGACTGGTAGTCGAAGCGAATCTGAGCATTGACGTAGTTGCAGATCTGCTGGACCCGATTCCAACCCGGGGCGCAGTTCCCAAAGAGGCTCCATGCAGTTGCCGAGAGCTCGTCAACCTCGCAATAGCGGCTCGATAACACGTATTCCAAGACCTCGGACGGTAGGTCCCCGGCGAAGACCTCCTGCGCGTTTTGGTCGACGTAATCGACCTCGCCAGAATCTCGAATGATCATGTCGCTGGTGAATTCGACGCCTCCCGGGGGCACAACCAGGCGCCGGCGACGGTTGCCGAACCCGTCCGCATATTTGGCGGTCGGCACGTTGCTGCCGTCGTTCAGGGACCTGACGGCTGTCTTGGGCGTCGTCACCAGGTCGCCATCGCGGCTGGGGTGGGGGTCGAGAAGCAGCAAGGCGGGCGTCGGCTGATAGGTGACGATCTCGATCCGATAGCCGATCCTAATTTCCATGGAAGCCGTCCTTGCGCGCTGGATTAATTAGCGCAAACCCATCGAGCAGCGGCGTAGTTCCGCGCGCATAGAGCCATTTTGGACGTTGTGGCGCGTTTGATGCTGCTGCGGTCAGAGTTTCTCCGAATCCCCCTTGTCGTTCAGCAGAATCAATCGCTGATGCCGTTTGAACTCACGGAGCCCCCCGAGAGGCGCTTACGCCTTGGCCCAAAAAAGCGCGCGTGACGACGAGTGGCTTTTCCAGAGCCGTAGTCGGGCAGGCGATTACCGCGACGCTCCGGCAACATCACACTCAGGAAGCCGGCAGTCGCATAGTCCGGCTTCTGTTCTTCGCGCTCCTCACTTGGCCGGACGGACGAAGGCGTCGGTGGTCGCACCGGAAGTCGACCGTGGTCGAGACCGAGCGGGAAGGGCCCTTGTTGCCGGAACCACTGCGAGCGGAGCTTCTCGACGGAATCCCGGGCGCGCTTGATCGCGAAAGGAGGGGCGTCAAGAGTATTCGGGGGGAGGCTGCCGTCGCCAAGCTTAAGGCAGAGATCGAAAGCCTGCAGCTTATAAAGATGATGGGGTGAGGCTCATTCGAAGGGCGGGCGGAGACCCCGCCGTAGGCGTGGCCAGCACGCAAATGAAACGTACCTGCCTTCTCGGCGGTTCCGTCCGGCGTTAGACTGCTGATCGCCCGCGGCGGCTGCGTTTCCCCACGCCAAATCAGGAACCGATCCCATGACCATTCGCGGCATTTGCGCAGCAACCATCTGCGCAAACCCACGACGATCTTATGGTGAGAATTATTGAAATCATCGATAAACTGGATGAGATGAAGAAGAAAAACGATCAGCTTTAAGGGCGCTCGCAGCGGCTCTAGGCAAATTGTATGACCTAGAGACTACAATAGATAAAAACTGCAAGAAATCGATCTGTTTTTTGGAGGCGGAAGCCTCGGTGCTTCGGATTATGCGCCAGCGTTGGACGGAGAGCCGTGTCTCGGAATCGCAGCGCTGAGTTTCGCCTCCCCCAAGAGAGCTCCGCGGTCATTGCCCCAGCGCCATTCACCCTCGGCAGCATAATTTATCGTCCGAAGAGTTGAATACCTCGTACCGATCGCTGAACTGGCGATCTTCGCAGCGAGTACTGCTTCAGGGGCTGGGACGTCGATTTTGCCAAGAAAAGTTACGGCATCAAGTTCCGCGGGTTCCCACCAATCTGCAATTACGCCGAACACGGCCAAACGTCCGTTGTGGGCAAATCGATGTTCCTTGAGGATTTGCGCCTGTTCGGCCTGCTTCAGCGTCGGGACTTCTCCCCACACGCCGTCCAATACGGCGATGGCTACGTGTTTCTGGTTGGGGCCGATGATCTTGAACGCAGAGTATCGCCCGGTTTCCGCCGGTGCGAGCGTGGAATAGGGCCTGGTTCGAAAAGCGTAGACAGTCCCCGCCGGGGGTAGGCCCTCGTGCGAGGGGGCAGCGACAGGTTCATCCGTGTCGGCGAGTGTGCGCAGGCATGATGTCGCGACCATGGGCATCCTCCGACGGCAGCGTGCCAGAAGGATGCAATGTCCGCCATGGCCCTGTGGGCCAAATTCACCGTCACCGGAAGTCGCGCGTCTTGACCCTGATCGGATCGAGTTCGAGTCAAGCTGCTGCTGGGGGAAGGCCCACAGCACAGGATCGGCCCCTAAACAGCCAGAGGTTTCAATACCGACGAAAGGATAATGGCATCGGCCATGGTGCTGCAGGTAGGAGAGTGGCGTCGCGGGGAGGGAACGCCGTGATGAGAGCCGGCAGCGTTCCATCAGATGAACGCGCCGGCTCAATTCTCAAGGCCCCCGGCGGATAACCGCAGCGCGTGCGTCGCTTCGCGAGAAGGCAATGACTCCGAGGAACATTGAGTAGTAACATCCGTTTCGGTGGGGGCTGCGCGCTAAACTTGGCCCAGGGCGTCAAGGTGCTGCCATGAAAGACGGAAACGGAAATCCTCTTTCGCCGGAACAAGAGGCTGCAATCCGGAACGGAGCGCTCTCCGTAAAGGAACACACTGAGCATGGCCTTGCTGAGGACCTAGTTGCCAGGACCGCTCGGAAGCATGGGGTGGGAATAGACGCGGTAGAGGTCGCGTTAGCAACGCTTCGCCGCGGTCATGGCAAGATGGCCCAATTCTCTCATCCTGAGTTTGGTGGGATGGCCCAATGGATCGCCGGCGGGATGAGCATGGTCGGAGACATGTTCAATGCCGCGACAAAGGGGAAGCTTGATGGAGTGCTTCACGACCTAGCTGATGGGCTCCAGAGGGGCGAAATCGAGATGGATGTGGCAAAGCCCGCAAGCAAAAGCCATCCAGCGCGGAGCAACGAATTAGGCTGGCCCGCCGAGTTTGGTCTCCCAGCGACGGCGGGAAGCCAAAACGACATGCGTTATGCCTTCTTTCCGACCGCCCGTCGGCTGATCATCGACGATGGAACCAAACGGACGGTTTATGACWCCGGTGAGCACATGATCTCCGGGGTCTCGCAACAGCAGAGTGCCGACCGAACGACGACGTTTCAAAGCCAGCTCGGCGCGGTAAATATTGGAGACCTCCCAATCCTGCGTTAGCTCGAGCGAATTCCCGTGCGGGATCGGGTGGCGAGAGATGGACTTCGACTAGCTGCTCAGCCTACGTCCCCGCCGATACCGCCAACGATGGCGGGCGTTCGTGTATCCACTCGTTGTAGTCACCAGCGACAGTTCTCGCGGACCGGCCGGATGGATTCCTGGATGCCGTCGAGTTTGAAGTATGCTTCGCCGGTCCGAAGACTGGTCTCACCCGGAACAAAGTAATCTTCGGCGTCAAGGAGAGCCTTTACGAGGGTAACCAAGCCGCATGTCGAATACTGCCTCAATGTGTGTCGCGGCGGGGAGGCTTGGATGGCGACGATCACCTACGCGGAATGGCTCAAACAGCTCGAGAGAATGGAGCGAGAGCAACGCGACCACTATGCCGCCAACCGCGAGAAGGAAGGCGAAGCGGTCGGCAGGCAGATCGAGCAATGGATCGTTGAGGGTCGCGCTGAGGGATTCTGTGCGCCGGATGGGCGCCCGCTTTCGCGGGTCGTGACACTCGCAACGGCGTCCGGATGAGAGCTTGTGTCGGACTGAGTTGAGCGCTGCCGCGCGCAACCAACGTGGCTAGCACCGCGCGACTGCTCGTGATGACGTCCTTCGGATGGAGCTGTTCCGTCGCGAAGGATGTGTCAGCCGCGGGAAGCTGCGTATGAGTTCATTCGTCGCGTGGGGGCATCACATGCTTGCGGGCAATCCCGTCAAGGCTGTCTGGCTGCGCGCTGCGATCGTGCTGGCGCTCGCTAGGCTCATCGTCATCCCGATCGCCGTCAAATAAGAGCGCGGGCCGGCAGGGAGCTGGGGGGCTTGATCCAGCCGGCCGGCTGCCCAGCGAGCCCGGACAGCCACCGAGCCTCGCGGCTCGGCCGCACGATCATCATCGGCCGAAAGGGAGGGATGGCAAGGTGTCCGAGTGCGACTTCCCTCAGTTCAATGCATGATGCCGGACCCACGTTCGAGGAAAGCCGGCGTCCCTTCGTTCTCCACAGTGAGTCAGAACTCACGGTGGGCGTCCTGGCCAGTAGCGAAGAGATCATCCCACACGGTTGATGCGCCAGTTTCGTCGATGTCTTCCAGCGACCATCCCCCTGGACCGGCGACGCGATAGATTTGCCGGCACACGGACATGCCGTCGTGCCACCGGCCGCCTCGGCTGCGGCGCAGCTGACTGACGCGGCAGGGCCGCAAGCCCTCACCCACCCGCGAGTAGATTGATCTTCGCCGCCATGATGAAATCGTTCTCGTGCAGGCCTTTGATCTTGTGCGTCTGCAGCGAGATAGCGGCATAGCCCCAGCCGAAACAAATATCCGGGTGATGTCCCTCGTCCTCGGCGAGGCGGCCGATCCTGTTGATGAAATCCAGCGACTCGCGAAAATCCGAGAATGCGAACTTGCGGCGCAGTAGGTGCCCTTCCTCCGCAAGGTCCCAGCCCGGAGCCTGAGGCAGATAGGCCGCTGCTTCTTCCCGCGTCAGCGGCGGGATGCCGCCACGGCATGGCGTCCAGGTTTTCCGGGCAATGTCTTCCGTCATGACAACTTCCCATCTCCGAGGGGGACTCCCCGACCTTGATGCCGGGCGGCAGCCTCGCGGACATTGCTCCGGCCGCCCATGCCGAATGGCAGGCAGCCAACCTGTGAATTTCGCGCCCCTACCCCGCGGTCCCCGCCCTGAACAGTCGCTGGTGGTAGTGCCGCTTCCGCTCAAGCTGTCTGCTGGCACAGCGCTCCTCGCGCATATCGAGCGCCACAAGCAGGAACAGAAGCAGCMTCGTGATCGCCGACAGGCCGTTCYGGGCTGTGTCGACGATCAGCAGAGTCGGATGCCGCCCCACATCATCAGGATGAGCGCAGGCGCCAATTCGCYTTCGCGCGAGAAAGCCCGCTTGCGCGATCTCGCGCTGCTCACCCTGACTGTCGTCGCGATCAGSCCCCATGGAAGCTAGTGGGCCAAGGTGCCGAGGCGTGASGCGATGCGTCGCGTGCAACAAGCTGCGATACCTCAGCGAACAGGTCCATCGGCGCTCTCAGCGCCAAATCCGACAGGGAGAGGATACCGATCATCCGTTTCTCTCTGTTCATCACCGGAACATGATGGATCTGCTCCTCCGCCATGCGGCGCGTCGCATCYCTGACRTCATCGTCCTCGAAGCACCAGGTGATGCCCGCCGTCATGACCTTTCTCGCYTTTGTMGTGTTGGGATCGGCCCCTTCGGCGCARCCACGGCAGGCAAGGTCTCTGTCCGTGATCATTCCGATAAGGCGATCATTTTCTCCCACCGGAAGGCACCCGATTWTCGCGTCGCGCATCTTGCGCGCGACCTCGGTCAGCGAGATGTCCGGAGAGATCCATTCTGCATGTGCGGTCATRGCGTCACGAACGAGCATGATAACCTCCTGCTCTGCGCGGCTTCGAGTCTGAGGCATGTCGCTCTCTGAAGGGATTGCCTGGTGGTCTCCACTCTGCGCCGGAATGCGCTGCGCCAGCCGAGCGCGCTATTCAGAAAACGGCCTTGGGCGCCGAAAGCGTGGTCCGGGAAAGGACTCTGGCGAAGGCCTGCCCCAGGGAGTGGCATGCTCGTGGATGATAACGGATCATCACGGGGCGAGCCAGCATAGTGTGCGGTGACCAGGCAATTCCGAGCAGCCAGGGCCGACAGCAGGGCCAGCGGACCAGTCCTTACTCGGGGCCGCCGATCCAGTCGACCAGCAGAGCTGCGAGGCCGAATACAGCGCCGGCGGAGCAGACAGCTGGCCAACCATTCCAGGCCCAAGCGATGCCGGCCAGCATCGATCCGGTGGCGCCACCGATGAAGAAAATGCCCACGAACAGCCCATTTAAGCGTCCGCGCGCCTTGGGCTGTAGTAGGTTGATGGCGCGGCGGCCCAGCGTTTGGTCGCCGGTTACGCCGATGTCGAGCAGCACGGCGCTGACGACCATTAGTCCCAACGGAACCCATCCGGTTGCGGTCGCGGCTGCGGCGGAGCCTGCCCACGCCGACAGCGCCATCGCGCCGATCAGCACGAGGTGGCAGGCGAGAGTGGCGGAGCGCGTCAAACCACGATCTCCAGCGCGGCCGAACAGCGGCGTGACTGCAGCACCTCCGACGCCCGCCAACGCAAACAGCGCAATGCCGCGCTGGCCGAGGTCGAAGGGCGACTGTGCAAGGCGCAATGCCACCGCCGTCCAGAACAAGCTGAACGCCGCCATTACCAGCGCCGCTGTCAGGGCGCGCCGTCGAAGCATCGGTTCGTCGCGCAAAAGGCCGAGCAGCGAGGCGATCAGCGCGCCATAGGATGTTCTCGCTACCGGGAGCCGTCGCGGCAAGCTGAAAGCGAGGACGCAGGCGAGCAGAATCAGAGAAGCAGCGCTGAGGCCATAGAAGGCTCGCCAGCCCCAAGCATCGGCGACCAGGCTGGCCAGCGGACGCGCCAGCAGAATGCCGACCATCAACCCGCTCATGACGTCGCCGATAACGCGACCATCCTGTCCAGGTGGGGCCATGGATGCGGCGATCGGCACAAGGATCTGAATCGCGGAACAGGCGGCGCCCAGGACGAACAGCACTATCAGCAGCGCGCTTGCCGTAGGCGCCAGTGTGGCAATACCAGCGGCCATTGCTGCCGCGATTAACATACGCAGGATTAGGGCGCGATTCTCGGCGAGATCGGCGAGCGGCACGAGGAAGAATAGGCCGGCGGCATAGCCAAGCAGGGTGGCCATGGCGACGAGGCCGAAGTCTGCGGCATCGGCGCCGAACGATGGCCCGATTAGGCCAACTAATGTCTGCGGCGCGAACAGATTGGTGACGATGATGCCGACAGCGGTGGCAAATAGCACAGTCTGCGGGCCGGTAATTGTGGCGGCCGGCAAATGCGTTGACATTTGTCCGTCTTTCGTTCCTCGCATGGTCGATCCTCAACATTCCGCATATCGTTTTTTGCTTTTATGCGAAACCGTCACCATGCTACAATTCAATAAATTCGATAATGATTATGCGGGTCTATTATGAACATTCATGACCTCGAAGCTTTTATCGCCGTGGTGGAAACCGGTTCGATCGTCGGTGCGTCAGCGAGACTTAACCTTACCCAGCCGGGTGTAACCCGCCGCATCCAGAACCTTGAGGACGCGCTGGCAACGGCGTTGCTCGACCGCCAGTCGAAGCCGCTGAAGCCGACAGCCTCCGGCCGTGAAGCCTATGAACATGGCCGGCGCGTGCTACGTTCGCTTGAGGATTTGAAGGCCGGCGTGTCGCCAGAGGGCGAGGTCAGGGGCGAGTTCCGGCTGGGCATTATGCCCTATCTCTCCGATGCCGCGCTGGCGATGCCGCTCGATGGCCTGCGCGCCGCGTTCCCGCAACTGACTTTACGCATCACCTCCGGCTGGTCGCCAAGGCTGGTCGAGCAGGTGGCGCGCAGCGAGCTCGACGCAGTGGCGGTGTGTCTCGCGGAGGGTTTGGCGCCGCCGCAGGAACTGATCTGCGACGATCTCGGCGCGCAAACAGTGCTGCTGGTTGCGTCATCCGACCTTGGTGTACCGCGGGAAGCCGACCTTGCCACGCTGTCGCAATTTCCCTGGGTGATGAACGAAAATGGCTGTGGCTTTCGTGCCTATATCCGCCAGAGCTTCGAGGCGGCGCGGCTGCCTTTCCAAGTTGGGGTGGAGGCTCTCAGTGTCGATCTCAGAATGTCGCTGGTGGCGCGCGGCCACGGCATCGGCATAGTCACCCCGGCCGCCTTCGCCGACGGCCGCTGGCGCGAGGGACTTGAGGTCATCGACTGCCCAAACTTCAAGCCGCAAGTGCGCGCTTGGTTGCTGCACCGCCCCCCGGCAGGCAGGCTCGCGCGGCCGATTGAAGTGTTCCGCAATGCCTTGATCGAAGGGCTTCAGCTTCCGATGCCGCTGTTATCGTAACACGGTGCTCAGAGCAGTGCTTCACGAGGCCTTATCAGTCCCCGATTGGCGCCTTGTGATCGAAGCCGTATAAGTATACTTGCCGGCTCCAAACTTCAGTTTATTTTCCATCGCGGCTCTATCGAYGCGGTCATTTCCGCTTGGCAGTGGGTTTGACTCGCGAGATCATTGCTCCGCGGCTTATGTTGCTTTGGGTCTGGGGAAATGAGCGTCATCGCCATGCTTTATGCCCTTATCGGGCTTACGGCCCTGTTTGTCGTGGCTGTCTTCGCACACGCGGGGGACAAGAGCCCGCTTCAACGCCGGCTTTACGATCAGCGGCACCGCAGCACCGAGCAGGCGTTTAGACGGAGGAGCCGTATTTGACATAATTAGTGCCAGTTGTCGGCTCGCGCTGGTGGACGTCCTAGGCAACGATAGGCGGCTGTTCCTTCGGCCAAAGCCGCCAGATATTCGTAAGATGAGTTGACGATCTTCGTCTCAAACGCGCGAACCCTCGACTCGGGGATCTCAGAGCGGACGGATCATGGTCCCCGATAGCGATCCAGGATGGACACTGAACCTTCGACCGATTGTCACCCAAACAATTGGTGCCCGTATCATCGGTTCCGGCATCAGTAGTTCACCTAGCCTCGCTCCCCCGCCAAAAATTCTTGGGAGGCGAGCGATGTCGGAAAGGCTCTCAACCTTGCCTCAAATGAACGGTTTCACGGGCGAACTGGTCGAGCCATTGACCAGCAAGGCGGTGTTCCAGTCTAGCTTGGCACACCGATATGCACGGCGCGCTCGAACCAAGAAGATCCTGCGCTCGCTGAGCGATGAGCAACTCCGGGACGATGCGCCGCTGCCCCGGCGGGACGGTCCGGGACATGTGAGCACCGTGTTGTGGCCGGAGCTGACGGGTAGTCGAACTGGAACGCCAAGAGACTACAAGTGCAAGCGCGCTGTCGACGGATAATGATCGCCCACTTAAAGCGCGGGCCAGCCCAATCTAGCAACTGGGGCTCCAGCGCGTTCCCCATTAGTTGCCTCCCCCTCAAGCACCGAGCCTCTCCCGAGGTGAAGCTGCCAGGCGAGAGATCGCCCTCAGCGGAAGTCAGTGCTGATTAGAATGAAGAATCTGGCCGAGAAATTGTCGCGTGCGTTCATTTCGAGGTGTTGAGAAAAATTCTGCAGGCGGCGCGACCTCGACGATCTCGCCTGCATCCATGAAGATTATCCGGTCAGCAACCTTGCGGGCGAAACCCATCTCATGAGTGACGCAGATCATGGTCATGCCGCTTTCGGCGAGTTCTACCATGACGTCGAGGACCTCGCTGACCATCTCCGGATCGAGCGCCGAAGTAGGCTCGTCGAACAACATGATCCTCGGGTTCATGCATAACGACCGCGCGATTGCAACGCGTTGTTGCTGGCCACCCGAGAGCTGGATCGGGTATTTCGCGGCCTGCTCGGGGATATGGACGCGCTCCAAGATGATGCGAGCGTTCGCCTCGGCCTCCGGCCTCCTGATCCCGCGCACCTTCATTGGCGCTAGCGTGCAATTTTCCAACACCGTCAAATGCCCGAACAGGTTGAAGCTCTGGAACACCATGCCGATCTCGCGGCGGATGTTCTCGATGCCGCGCAGATGCGCGTGTACGCTCGTGCCATCAATGATAATCTCGCCGCTCTGGTGTTCCTCGAGCTGGTTGAGACAGCGGATCAGGGTCGACTTGCCAGAGCCCGAGGGTCCACAAATGACGATGCGCTCGCCGCGGTTGACCGTCAGGTCGATGTTCCGCAGAACCTGGAAGTCGCCATAGAATTTGTCGACCTTGCGCATCTCGATCATAACGTCGCCCGCGGTGCGGGACGCGCCGGTCTTCTCTGTTGCGGGCATCGTCATGAGCTTCATCTCGTTTTGACCAGAGAATTTGGCGCGCCCGACCCGAGACCGGACGCGCCATGTCACGCGTTTGGGCAGGTTCTCAGAAGGTCGGCATCGGCGGAAGCTTGTTCAACGGAATGCCGAACCAGCGCTGGTTGATGGCGCTGAGTTCGCCGTTCTTCTCGATATCGGCGATGAATTTGTTGGCGAACTCGGCGAGCGCAGTGTCGGCCTTGCGAAAGGCCATGCCATTGGCCTGCTCGCGCAGGGTCAGCTTCGGCTCCATGTTGAGCTGTGGATAGTCCTTGTTGAGTTGCGCGAGGATGGTGTTACTCGCGCCCATGGCCTGGACCTGACCCGAGATCAGGGCCTGCAGCGCCGTGGCATCGTCGTCGAAGCGCTTGAGCGGCGTGCCCTGCGGCGCGATCGCGCTAATGGCCGTGTCCTGCGTCGAGGCGCGCGCGACGCTGATCGTCACCGGCTTCAGGTCCTCCGGAGTCTTGATGTTCAGGCTCTTGGGGCCCAGTACGTAAATGGTGAGCGTGCTGTAGGGATTGGAGAACAGCACCTGCTTTGAGCGCTCAGCGGTGATGCCGAACGTGGCAATCAGCACGTCAATTTTGTTGGTCAGCAGATAGGGTATGCGGTTTGGCCCGGTGACCGGGACGAGTTCGAGCTGCACGCCAAGCGCCTTGGCCATCAGCTTGGCGACGTCGGCGTCGTATCCGGCCGGCTGCTGCTGGGCGTCGGTGCCGCCGAAAGGCGGGTAGTCGGTCAGTACGCCAACCAGCAGCTTGCCGCGCGCCTTGATCTCCTCGGGCGTGGCTGCGCTCGCCGGGGCGGCTCCGAGAGTTGCGGCGGCGACGCCGGCGAGAAGCAGCGCGCCGAGGCTGCGGCGCAGGATGGACTTGAACAGTGACATGGGACGTTTCTCCTCGGGTGGACTTGGTAGGCCTACCGTCGCCGCGCTTCGCGCGCGGCGACCAGGAGCTTTTGCTCCATTCGCTTGCTGTAGGCCGATAGCGGCCGGCAGATCAGGTAGTAGATCAACGCGACGAGCGCGAAGATGGTAAAGGGCCGGAAGGTGGCGTTGTTAATCACCTGCGCCGCCCGCGTCAGTTCGACGAAGCCGATGATCGAGGCGAGCGAAGTGCCCTTAATCAGCTGAACGAGGAAGCCGATCGTTGGCGGAATGGAGATTCTGACCGCTTGTGGCACGACGACCAGCGCCATCTTCGGCCAGTAGCGCAGACCGAGTGAGGTCGCCGCCTCCCATTGCCCGCGCGGCACGACCTCAATAGCGCCGCGCCAAATCTCGCCCAGGAAGGCGCTGGCATGCAGCGACAGGCCGATTGCGGCTGCGGTCCAGGGATCGACTGACCAGCCAAACAGACCGGGCACGAAGAACGCGAGGAAGAGCTGCATCAACAGCGGCGTGCCCTGGAAGACCTTGATATAGCCGTTCGCGACCAGCCTGAGCCATTTGAACTCACTAGTTCGAGCGAGCGCGACAAGGGCGCCGCCAATCGCGCCGCCGACAAAGGCAACGACCGAGAGCAGCAGCGTCCAGCGCACCGCGGCGATGATGTAGAGGATCTCGTTAGGTCCGAGTGTGCGCATCGTCTGAAACCTACCGGGTTGGCTTGCGCAGGAGGGTGCGCTCGATTCCGGCGAAGGCGCTCCAGAAGAACAGCGACAGGCCGAAATAGATGCAGGTCACAACGAAATAGACCTCGAAGCTGCGGAAGGTGCGCGACTGGATATCGCCCGCGACCGCCGTGAGCTCGCTCGCCGCGATCGCGGAGCAGACGCTCGAATTTAGCATCAGCAGGATGAACTGGCTGGTCAGCGAGGGATAGACCGCCTGGATCGCCGGCTTGAGGACGATGTAGCGAAAGATTTGCAGCGGCCGCATGCCGAGCGACTTGCCGGCCTCGACCTGGCCCTTGTGAATGCTCTCGATGCCAGCGCGGATAATCTCGATGCCGTAGGCGCCGACATTGACGACGAGCGCGATGAGCGCCGCCTCGTTCGATGAGAGTTTGATGCCGAGCGTAGGCAGACCGAAATAGATCATGAAGATCTGAATCAGGAACGGCGTATTCCGGATCAGCTCGATATATTCGTCGATGAGCCAGCGTAGCCATCGCGGACCCGAAGTCTTGCCGAGCGCCCCCGCGACCGAAACGACCATGCCGATCGCCATTGCAAGTGCCGAGAGCACGAGCGTGTTGATCAGTCCCTGCAGTAACTCTGGCCACGCCGCGAAGACGTCGGCGAAATCGAATTCATAGCTCATGCAAAACACCCGATGCGGCGGGTGACCAAGCGTCCAGCCATCCGTCTCCTCCTATGCCCTCACCGGCCGGTTCGATATCGGCTCTTTGTCTTACAACCATTGCGCCAATTACAGACGCGGGATCATCAATCCACCATCAGCATTGATCACTGTGCCCGTCGCGTAGGCGAAATTGCCGCTCGCCAGACCGACCACGCAACGCGCCACGTCCTCGCCCTCGCCCCAGCGCCCGGCTGGTATCATGCCGTCCGCGATACGGGCATCGTATTTGGCCGCGACCTTCGCGGTCATGTCGGTGCGGATCACGCCCGGTCGGACCTCGAAGACCGGGATGCCTTCGGGCGCGAGCCTGACCGCGAGCGCCTTCGCCCACATCGAGAGACCGAGCTTCGAGACGCAATATTGCGCCCGGTCGATCGAAACCAGCTCCGTGCTGGCCGACGTGATGAAGACGATCACCGGCCGCTCTGCCTTGTCCGCGAGCATCGCCTTGGCGACTTCCTGGCTCAAGAAGGCGGCGCCGCGCAGGTTGACATCCATGACGACGTCGAAGCTTTCCGGCGTAATCTCCAGCATGTCACCGCGAACCGGCGCGCCGATCCCGGCATTCGAGACAAAGAGATCGAGCCGGCCGAAAGCCCGCTTCACATCCGCGTTTAGGGCAGCATGGCTTTCGACTGCGGCGACGTCATGCTTGAAGAACCGCGCCGCGGCGCCGGCCTCCTCGAAGAGCTTCAGCGCCAGGCCGACCGCCTCGTCCTCGACAACGTCGGTGAAGGCGATGTCATGGCCTGCCCTGGCGAGCGCGACACYGATCGCGCAGCCGATGCCGCGCCTTGCGCCGGTAATTAGTGCGACGGGGCGGGTCATCTTATTCCCCTCGGTAGAGCGGTGTGCGCTTTTCCTGGAAGGCGGCGACACCTTCCTTGACGTCGTCAGTATAGGAGACGAGCGAGCTCGCCAGCGTCTCCATGATCGCTGCCCGGTCCTCGTCTTCCGCGGCGTTGATCAACTGCTTGACGATGATGTTCGCGACCGGACCACGGGCGGCGACGCGCTCGGCCATCGCTGTCGCGACCGCGAGCGCCCCACCCTTCTCCACGACCTGATCGACGATGCCGAGAGCAAGCGCTGTCTCGGCGGTGACGACCTCGCCCGTCAGGGCAAGGCGACGCGCGACACGCCCGCCCAGGCGCTTGACCAGGCGTTGGGTGCCTGACCAGCCCGGAATCATACCGAGGCCGCTCTCGGGCAGGCCAATCTTGGCCTGAGCTTCACAGATGCGGATATCAGCGGTAACGGCGAGCTCCAGCCCGCCGCCGAGCGCGTGGCCGTTCATGGCGGCGATAACCGGCGGTTTCATCCGCGCGAGCTTGTYGAAGACACGGTGGCCAGAACGCACCCAGCCCTGCCCCATCTCCAGTGCGGAAAGCCCGCCCCAGGCGACAATGTCGCCGCCGGCGCAAAAGGCCTTGCCTTCACCCGTAAGGATCACCGCGCGCACCGTTCGATTGGCATCGATCCTGTCGGCGAAGCTGCCGAGCAGTCCAACCATGACGTCGTCGAGCGCATTGAGCTTTTCTGGCCTGGCGAGCGTGATCGTCGCGATGCCGGAGGCGATGTCGAGGCGGACGGGGTCGCTCATGCTGCCCTCATTGGAACTTCAAGGCCGATCAAGGCCTCGTCGAACAAGGCCCCATCCATCAGCTTTGGCGGCCGCGGCACCAGAAGCGGAAACTCGCTCTGGGCGAGGATGTCACGCTCCAGATCGACGCCGGGCGCGATCTCCGTGATGACGATCCCCTCCGGCGTCAGCCTCATAACACAGCGTTCCGTGATGTAGGTCACCTCCTGCCCCTGTGCGACTGCGCGCGGCCCTGAGAAGGAGATGTGCTCGACGGCCTCGACGAGCTTCTTCACCCTCCCCTCCTTCTCGATAACCAGCTTGCCATCGGCGATCGCGAGCTTGGCCGCGGCGCTAAAATAGCCGGAGAAGACGATGCGCTTGGCCCGGGCGGTAATGTCGATGAAGCCGCCTGCGCCGGCCGTGACATGCGGCCTGACCCCGAGCTTGGAGACGTTGACACAGCCCTGCCGGTCGATCTGCAGGAAGGAGAGCAGCGACATGTCGAAGCCCGCCCCCTGGAAGTAGGTGAACTGGTAGGGCGACGGCACGATCGCCTCCGCATTGGAAGCGCAGCCAAACTGGAACTCGAGCAACGGCACGCCGCCGACGGCGCCCTGCTCGATCACCCAAGTCACCGCGCCATGCTGCCCCTCCTCGATCAGGATGCGCGGGACGTTTGCTGAGATGCCGAAGCCGATATTGACCGCATCGCCATGGCGCAGTTCCTGCGCCACGCGCCGCGCGATGACCTTGGCGACGTCGAAGGCCGGCGTCTCGAAGCTCGACAGCGGCCGCGACACCTCGCCCGAGATCGCCGGATCATAGGCCGTCTGCGTCGTCTGCATCTGCTCGGGCGCGACAACGATTGCGTCGACCAAAATGCCGGGCACGAAGACGGCTTGCGTCTTAAGGCTGCCGGCGGCGACCACGCGCTTCACTTGTGCAATGACAATGCCGCCATTGTTGCGAACCGCCAGCGCTTGATCGAGCGGGCCGAGCAGGCCTCCCTCATGCTCGTAGGAGAGGTTGCCGCGTTCGTCGGCGGTCGTGGCGCGGATGATCGCGACCTGAGGTACGATGCTCCGGAAATAAAGCCAGTCGTCGCCATCGAAATCGACGCGGCTGACGATCGGCTCGGCCGCGGCGCGCGCATTCATGGCGCAGCCCTGATGCCTAGGATCGACGAAAGTGTCCATGCCGATCTTGGTCAGCACGCCCGGCCGCTTGGCGGCGGCCTCGCGATGCATGTCGAACAGTATGCCGCTCGGGATGTTGTAGGCCGGTATCTGGTCGCCTGTGACCATCTTCCAGATTTCCGGTGGCTCGGCCGAGGACGGGCCGGACGGATAGGAGCCACCCATAATCCGCGCCAGTAGGCCCGACTTCGCCAGATGGTCGATGCCCTTGATGCCCCACATGTCGCCGGCTGCGATCGGATGCAGGGTCGTGAGATTGCGCGGATGGCCGCAGGCGTCGAAGCGTCGGCCGATTGCCGCCAGCACGGCGTCGGGACAACCCAGACCGGACGACGAGGAGACAGTGACAATCGCCTCGTCCGGGATTAGGGCCGCGGCTTCGTCAGCGGAGAGAATGCGAGGAAAGGCCATGGTTTTGTCTCTGGATGTGAATTGTCAGCCGGCGGCGGCCAGCGCGCGCTGATAGGCGCCACAGGATTCTCGGATGACGAGGTTGGCGGGGCCTATGTAGCTCTCCGATTCCGCGGCTGGATCGGCGATCTGCTTCAGCAGCAGCGCAGCGGCGCGCTCGCCGAGCCCGACGGGATCAACAGCGACGGTGGTCAGTGCTGGCGAGACATGACGCGCCTCGCTGGTGTCGTCGAAACCGACGATCGCGATGTCGCGCCCGACAACGAGACCGTGCCGCGCCGCTGCGAGCATCGCGCCGATTGCGACGACATCGTTGTAGCAGACCACCGCTGTAGGCCGATCATTTAGCGATAGTACTGCGCTCATTGCGCCGAAGCCCCCGTCGCGTGTCGGCATGCTTTCGAGGTTGAGCGTTGGATCAACTTTGCGGCCGGCCGCCTCCATAGCCGCGAGAAAGCCGCCGTGCCGCTCCTGTCGGACGACCATCGAATGCATGCCGCCGAGATACGCGATGCGCTCATGGTCAAGATTGATGAGATGGCGGGTGATCCGGCTGGCCCCGGCGACGTTTTCCGGCACGACGTGGCTTACCTCGGCGCCCGGAAGGCGCCGGATCGCCACCACGAGCGCAGTATCAGCTGCTTTGACCCAATCGAGATGCTCAGACCGCGTGTCCAGCGCCGGACAAAGGATGATGCCGCCAGCACCATGCTCGCGCATCATCCGCATCACCTGGTCCTGACGCACCACGCTCTCGGCTGTGTTGGCCATGAAGGCGACATAACCTGCCATCTGCAGGACCTTTTCGACGCCGATCGCAAATTCGGCGAAGAATGGGTTCGAGAGGTCGTTGAGGACCAGGCCCACGATGCGGGATTGCGCATTTCGGAGGTTGGCAGCGCCGCGGTTGTAGACATAGCCCAGCTGGTCCATCGTCTGCAGAACCTGCTGCCGAGTCTCGCGCTTGACGGTGCCGCGCCCGGTCAGGACGAGCGAGACCGTCGATTTCGAGACGCCGGCGGCGTCCGCGATCTCGATGATCGTCACCTTTCGCTTGCCGCTTTTCGACTTCGGCATCGTTTCATCCCTGAACCGTCTGCGTCACTTCTTATTATGGAACGTTCCATTATCATACTTGCGCGAGTGAGGCAATCACCCTCTTTCAAATGATTTTATGCATCTATATAAGGTTATTGAGGCGTTCATGAAATGGAACGTTCCACTAAACCGCACTCCCGGAGGAAGCGATGGCTGAAATTTCCCTGCCCCGTGCGGACGGCAGCAGCGAGCGCTACCCGTTGGCGGCACCCTCCCCTTATCCCCGCACCGCTTCCGCAAACGGGGTTCGCACCGTCTATGCGGCAGCCCATGTCGTGGCCGACCCGCTGAAGCTGCAGGAGCCCTGGCGCGTCGCGGCGGTGGACTGGGACGCCACTCTGGCTTTCCGCCACCATCTTTGGGGCCTCGGCTTCAAGGTTGCGGAGGCGATGGACACATCCCAGCGCGGCATGGGGCTGGATTGGCCGAATGCGGCTGAGCTGATCACCTGCGTTCTCGCTGAAGCCAAGGCGACGCCCGGCGCCGATCTCGCCTGCGGCGCCGGCACCGACCAACTGGATCCGCACACGGCGCGCAGCCTCGACGACGTGTTACGCGCCTATGAGGAACAGATCGCCCATGTCGAGAAGCACGGTGGCAAGATTATCCTGATGGCGAGCCGCGCGCTCTGCCGCGTCGCGAAAAGCCCAGACGATTACCTCGCGGTCTACAGCCGTCTGATCGGCCAGTGCCGCGGCAAGGTGATCCTGCACTGGCTCGGCGAGATGTTCGACCCCGCGCTCGAAGGCTACTGGGGCAGCCGCGACTTCCGGCAATCCATGGAGACGGTGCTAACCTTGATCCGCGAGCACGCGGCCAAGATCGACGGCATCAAGGTCTCGCTGCTCGACGCCGGCAAGGAGATCGAGATGCGGCGCCTCCTGCCCGAAGGCGTCGTCATGTATACCGGCGACGACTTCAATTATGCCGAGCTGATCGCCGGCGATGAGCAGGGCTTCTCGCACGGGCTGCTTGGCATCTTCGATCCGATTGCGCCGGCTGCGGCAGCCGCCTTCGCCAGGTTGGAAGCTGGTGACAGAGCCGGCTTCCACGCTATCCTCGACCCGACAGTCGCGCTCTCTCGCCGGCTCTTCGAGGCCCCGACACAGCATTACAAATGCGGGGTGGTTTTCCTCGCCTGGCTGAATGGCTTCCAGAAACATTTTCGGATGGTCGGCGGCGCCGAATCCGCCCGCGGCATCCTGCACTATGCGGATCTCTTCCGCCTCGCCGACCAGTCCGGGCTCTTCGTCGAGCCGGAGCTTGCCGCACGCCGCATGGAGCATCTGTGCGCCCTTAACGGCGTCGCCTGAGGAAAGGGCCGTACCATGCACGCTCCATTGCTTGACACCGAGATCTACGAACAAATTCGCGAAACCGCCCGGCGCTTCGCGGAAGATGTCGTCAGGCCCGCCGCTGCCGATCTTGACCGTGACGAAACCTTTCCGGCCGAGATCTACCGCCTGATGGGCGAGATCGGCCTGTTCGGTATCACCGTGTCGGAGGAGCATGGCGGCTCCGGCCTCGACACGTTCGCCTATGCAATAGTGATGGAGGAGTTGTCGCGCGGTTATGCCTCGATCGCTGACCAGTGCGGCGTCGTCGAGCTGATCGGCACTCTGCTCACCCGCTACGGCACGCCCGAGCAGGTGAAGCTCCTGCCGGACATCATTTCCGCGAAGACCCGCATCGCTTACTGCCTGACCGAGGCGGAGGCCGGCTCCGACCTCTCTAATGTCCGCACCACCGCACGCGAGACCGCCGCCGGCTACGTCATCGATGGCAACAAGCTATGGATCCACAACGCGCCGGTCGCAGATCTCGGCTTCGTCCTAGCCTCGACCGACCCTGCCGCGGGCCATCGCGGCATGAGCATCTTCTTAGTCGATCTCCATGCATCGGGTGTCTCGCGCGGGCCGAAGGAGCACAAGATGGGCCAGCGCGCCAGCCAGGTCGGCGCACTCAACTTCGACGGCGTCGTGGTGCCGCGCGAGGCGCTGCTCGGCCCGACGGGGCGCGGCTTCCACATCATGATGAGTGTACTGGAGAAGGGCCGCGTCGGCATCGCTGCGCTCGCGACCGGCATTGCGCAGGCCGGGCTGGAAGCGGCTCTGGGCTACGCGCGAGACCGCCGTCAGTTCGGCAAGCCGATCCTCGACAATCAGGGACTGCAATGGATGCTGGCGGACATGGCCAAAGACATAGCAGCCGCCCGTGCCCTGACAGAGAGAGCCGCATTGCTGATAGACCACGCCAGACCCGCGACCGCTGCCGCGTCAATCGCGAAGTGCTTTGCAAGCGATATGGCAGTGGCGCAGACGGCCAATGCCGTCCAGATTTTCGGGGGCGCCGGGTATATCCGCGGGTTTGAAGTTGAGCGGCTCTATCGCGACGCCAAAATTACCCAGATATACGAAGGTACTAACCAGATTCAACGAACTATTATCGCCAAGGAACTCATTAAGAACGGGGCCGCGGCTTAACTCCTTGCCAACGACTTGCCGAGCTCACTTGGCATGATTGGCTGCAAATCGGCGGCCCCGAACAGAAATAGCATCTCAAGCCGGCGGCCGGCTACTCCGCTCCTGACCGCGGGAGCCGGGTAGCTGACCTTCGGCGACGCAATTACGGTCGGCGGACGACCCCAGGTCGCAGTGCTCTGGGTTAGGCCGCAAGCAGCAAGCAGAACGGCGGCCTGGTGGCGCGGAGGAAGGGCGCGCCACCGTGCTCCCTGCCTATTTCGTCCGTTTGGCGCCGATTTCCTCGTCCCAACGCCGAAACGCGAGGACCATCTTGTCCGGCGTCAGCGGCACCTCGATCGGGTTGTTGGCGATCAGGTCGGCGTATTCGGGGCGCCCGAATTCCTCGATCGCCTTCTGGCTCTCTGGCGGCGCCATCGAGAGCGGCACATCCTTCACGGCCGGCCCCGGATAGAAGTAGCCTTCATCATAGGTGAACGCCTGCTGCTGCGGCGTCAGTGCGAAGCTGATCAGGTCGAGCAAGACGGCGAGCTTCTCGCTCGAGACGCCTTTCGGGATGTACATATACTGGGCATCCGAGACCCAATGGAAGCCCTTGAGCGCCTGGATCTTCGCTTCCTTCGGCACGATACCGAGGACGCGCGGGTTGATGTCCCATCCGGTGGTGGAGATGATAATGTCGCGCGAGCCGTCGCCGAACTCTTTCATGGTCGCGGCAGTGCCCGTCGGATAGTACTCAATGCCGTTGCCGAGCTCCTTCAGATAGGTCCAGGTTTTGTCCCAGCCATTGGCCGGATCCTTCGGGTCCTTGTCGCCGAGCAGATAGGGCAGGCCCATGATAAAGGTGCGGCCCGGGCCAGAATTGGCCGGTCGAGCATAGAGAAAACGGTTCGGGTTCTGCTTGGTGTAGGCAAGCAGTTCGTCCGCCGTGGTCGGCACGGCCTTAACGCGTGCCGGCATGTACTCAAGCAGCGGACCGGAGGGATAGTAGACCATGCACATGCCCTGGCCGGAACCGAGGTTGTGCATGTCGAGCGCCGGCTTCATCAGAACTTTGGCTGGGTCGGGGAGTGAGGCGGCATGCTCGGGCAGCAACGTCACCCAAAGTTTCTGCTCAATACCCGCGGCGAGTGCGTCGAGGCCGCCGATGACAAGGTCTATATCGACGCGATTGGCCTCCTGCATCGCCTTGATCTTGCCGGGCAGTTCCGGCGCCGGTGCTTTGACGAAGGTCATGCGCGAGACGAGGTTGGGCTTGGCCGCGCGATAGTTCTCCAGCGGCTTCTGTAGCAGGGCGAGGG
>NZ_JBFTZN010000072.1:0-35593 GCF_056406775.1 Allobosea sp. P1_A7 | reverse complement strand
TCTATGCGCTGACCGGGCTCGGCTTCCTCGGGGCCAGACAGGGGCAGCTCGCCGCCCTGGCGCGGCTGGCCGCCCGGACCTGGCTGCGTGAGGCGATCGACGGACCCGGCGTCCGCTTCCTGTTCGAGAATCCCGATGATCCGGTGACGCTGGGGTTCGATCCGCAAGACAAGGGCAAGGTCGCGATCGTCGGCGGCGCGGGGGTCGATCCGCTCGTGCTGATGCCGGAGCCGATGCCGCCGGCGCCGCCGCTCAAGGTCGCGCTGGTCGCGCGCATGCTCTGGTCGAAGGGCGTCGACCTCGCCGTCGAGGCGGTGAAGCTCGCCAGGGCGCAGGGGGCGCGCGTCGAACTCACCATCCATGGTGCGCCTGATGCGTCCAATCCGAAGGCGATCCCGGAGACGACTCTCAAGGAATGGGCTGCGCGTCCCGGCATCCATTGGGCCGGTCCGACGCGCGATATCGAGGGTGTCTGGCGGAACCACCATCTCTGCTGCCTGCCATCGCGCGGCGGCGAAGGGTTGCCGCGAACGATCCTCGAGGCGGCGGCCTGCGGCCGGGCTATCCTGACGACCGATGTGCCGGGCTGCCGCAGCTTCGTGCGCGACGGGCAGGACGGCATGGTGGTGCCGTCGGACGATGCGGCTGCGCTCGCCAAGGCGCTGATCGTGCTCGCAGCTGCGCCGGGGCTGGTTGAGCGGATGGGCGCGAGCGCGCGCAACCGTCTGCTCGATGGCCACACCGAACGCGATGTCATGGATGCGGTGAAGGCGCTCTATCGTGGCCTCTTGGCCCGGCCCCAGACGGATGTCGCAGCGTGAGCGCGCCGCTCGCCACGCTTGATCGGCGCGGCTTCATCCTCGCGCATACGCGGCTGATGCCGGTGCCTCATGCGTCCGAAATCAGCCTGCATGTCGCCGAGGAGGCGACCGAACTCTGGCAGAAGACAGAGGACGAGCTTGCGGTCATCGGGCTGCCGCTGCCGTTCTGGGCCTTCGCCTGGGCAGGCGGACAGGCGCTGGCACGGCATCTTCTCGATCATCCCGAGATCGTGCGCGGCAAGCGCGTGCTCGATTTTGCCAGCGGCTCGGGTCTCGTCGCGATCGCGGCGGCAAAAGCAGGGGCGGCCCATGTTCAGGCTTGCGACATCGATGCTTTCGCGGCCGAGGCGATCACGCTGAACGCGGAGGCGAACGGTGTCTCGGTGACTGTAGCTCTGGAAGACCTGATCGGGCGCGATGACGGCTGGGAGCTGATCTGCGCCGGCGATGTCTGCTATGAACGGGCCATGGCGGAGAGCGTGGTCGACTGGCTTTCGGGGCTGGTTGCCCGCGGCGCCGAAGTGCTGATCGGCGATCCGGGGCGCAGCTATCTGCCGCGGCAGCGCTTGCAGGAACTGGCGACCTATGAAGTCCCCGTGACGCGCTCGCTGGAAGACGCCGAGATCAAGAAGAGCACGGTCTGGCGATTGAGTATCGCCTGACCCGATGGCCCCGATCATGGGGCATATCGTATCCGATCCCATGATCTAACGTCTGCGGTTGCATGGGCTTTCACGAAAGCCGCAATCCACTTTCCGGGCCGATGCCCTAGGAGATCGCCTCCTTCAGGTCGAGCGTTCCCTGGACGCCGATGGCGTCGTAATTGCGTTTCAGCCAGCGCTTCGCGGCAGCACGGCCCATGTCGCGCAGCCGCAGCAGAAAGTCCCATTCCGCGTTCATGCGCGTGGAACTGGTCAACTCGGCCAGAGGCGGCCCGCCATCGATGCGGTGCATCAGCACGCGCTTGTACTCGTCCTTGGGCAGCTTGCCGGCATCGACCAGGCGATTGACGAAATCGATGGCGCGCAGCTCGCGCAGCAGCGAGGCGTTGAAGGTGATTTCGTTCAGCCGGTCCTGGATGGCGCGGGCATTGGTCGGCAGTTCCTTGCGCTGCAGAGGGTTGATCTGCACCAGCAGGATGTCGTCGCCGGTAGCCTCATAGAACAGGGGAAACAGGGCGGGGTTGCCCATATAGCCGCCGTCCCAATAGGCCTCGCCCTTGATCTCGACCGCCTGGAACAGCATCGGCAGGCACGCCGAGGCCATCAGGTGGTCGGCCGTCAGTTCGTCGCCATTGAAGACCTTGATCTTGYCTGTGCGGACATTGGTTGCGGCAATGAAGAGCTTGACCGCCCGGCACGCCTGAACCTTGTCGAAGTCGATCAGGTCGGCGATCACGCCGCGCAGCGGGTTGATGTTCAGCGGGTTGACGTCATAGGGGCTCGCAACCTTGGAAAAGAGCTCGAACCAGAGCAGTCCGGGCTGGGTGCCGTTCTTGCCCCAGGCGCCGAGCATGGTGTCGATCAGCGAACGCTCGGAGCCGCCATATTTGCCGTCGACGCTGATGCGCCGCCAGAAATTCTCGAGCTGGGTGCGGGCGCCGTCGATGCCGCCGTCGATCCAGCCCTCGCTAAGCACGACTGCGTTCATCGCACCGGCGCTGGTGCCAGACAGCGCCTCGATGGCGAGGCGTCCGTCCTCGAGGATCGCATCGAGCACGCCCCAGGTGAAGGCGCCATGGGCGCCACCACCCTGGAGAGCAAGGGAAACGCTCTTCTCGGCCTTGGGACCGGCGAGGCCCTCGACCAGACGCGCGCCGGTCCTGCGCCTGCCGGTCACGCTGCGGTCCAGCCGCCATCCATCGGCAAGGTGGCACCGGTGATGGATTTCGCCGCATCCGTGCAAAGGAAGATCGCGAGCGCCGCGACCTGCTCGACCGTCACGAACTCCTTGGTGGGCTGGGCCTCGAGCAGCACGTCATTGATGACCTGCTCCTTGGTCAACCCGCGCGCCTTCATCGTATCGGGGATCTGCTTCTCGACCAGCGGGGTCCAGACGTAGCCGGGTGCGATGGCGTTGACCGTGATGCCTTTGGTTGCGACTTCAAGCGCGACCGTCTTGGTGAAGCCGGCAATGCCGTGCTTGGCCGAGACATAGGCCGACTTGAAGGGCGAGGCGACAAAGGCATGGGCCGACGCAGTGTTGATGATCCGGCCCCAGCCCTTGCGCTTCATTCCGGGCAGCGCGGCGCGGGTGGTGTGGAAGGCCGAGGACAGGTTGATCGCGATGATCTGGTCCCATTTCTCGATCGGGAACTCGTCGACCGGCGCGACATGCTGGATCCCGGCATTGTTCACCAGGATGTCGATGGCGCCGAATGTCTTCTCCGCCTCCGCAACCATGGCGGCGATCTCGGCCGGCTTGGTCATGTCGGCCGGCGAGAACTGGGCCTTGATTCCGAACTCCTTCTCGAGTCCGCTGCGCAGCGCCTCGGCATCGGGGGCCGGCATGATGCCGTTGATGACAAGATGGGCGCCTTCCCTGGCGAGTGCGCGCGCATAGGCGAGACCGATGCCGGAGGTCGATCCGGTGACGAGGGCGGTACGATCTTTAAGGAACATGAGCGTCGAGGCTCCTGACACGGGCTGAGAAAATGCTTACGTTGCATATTTGAACGGGCAGTCTTTCCGTCCCCGCAAAGGCGGTCGCGGCACGTTGCCCGATGTAGTATTGCAACGCAACATGATGAAAATGCAGCCACACGCCCACGCGCATGACGGCCATGACCATGCGGCCTGTCGCCATGCCCAGGATCACCAGCGTCATGCCGCGGAAGCGCTGGCGCGCGCCGAGAAGCTCTGCCGGGAGCGTGGCCTGAGACTGACGCCGATCCGTCGCAAGGCCCTGGAGGCCCTGCATGCCGACCATCGCCCGGTCGGCGCCTATGATCTGGCCGATCGCATTTCGCCGCCCGGTGGCCGGCGTCTCGCGCCGATCTCGGTCTATCGCGCCCTGGATTTCCTGGTCGAGCAGGGGTTCGTGCACCGCCTGAGCTCGCGCAATGCCTATGTCGCCTGCCTGCACGGTCACGGCGCCAGCGACGTTGTCGCCTTCCTGATCTGCGAGACCTGTGGCGGCGTCGACGAGGATTCCTCGCCGGCCATGCGTCAGGCGGTGGCGGCGATCGTACATGGGCGACAATTCGTGCCCTCGCATCAGGTCGTCGAGATCGTCGGTCGCTGCGACCATTGCCGGAGCGCACATCCCCATGAATGAAACGGTTCTTACGGCCGCGCTTGCCGATGTCGCCGGGCCGCGGCCGCGCCGCTACACAGTCCCGGTTAAGGTCGGAACCGTCGAGGTTGGGGGCGGCGCGCCGATCGTCGTGCAGTCGATGACGAATACCGATACTGCCGATATCGCGGCCACCGTCGGGCAGGTCGCCGCGCTTGCGCGTGCGGGGTCCGAGCTCGTTCGCATCACCGTCGATCGTGACGAGGCTGCGGCTGCCGTGCCGCATATCCGCGAGCGCCTCGATATCCTCGGCATCGACGTGCCGCTGGTCGGCGATTTCCACTATATCGGTCACAAGCTGCTGACGGATCACCCGGCCTGCGCGGAGGCACTGGCAAAATACCGGATCAATCCCGGCAATGTCGGCTTCAAGGACAAGAAGGACAGGCAATTCGGCCAGATCGTCGAGCTCGCGATCAAGCATGGCAAGGCAGTCCGTATCGGCGCCAACTGGGGCTCGCTCGATCAGGAGCTGCTGACCGCGCTGATGGACGAGAATGCCTCCTCCCCGCAGCCGCTCGATGCGCGGGCAGTGATGCGCGAGGCCATGGTGCAGTCGGCCCTGCTCTCGGCTCAACGGGCCGAAGAGATCGGTCTGGCCAAGGACCGCATCATCCTTTCGGCCAAGGTCTCGGGCGTGCAGGATCTGATCGCGGTCTACCGGACGCTTGCGGAGCGCGGCGACTATGCCATTCATCTCGGCCTGACCGAAGCGGGCATGGGGTCGAAGGGGCTGGTCGCGTCCTCGGCTGCGCTCGGTATCCTGCTGCAGGAAGGCATCGGCGACACGATCCGCTTCTCGCTCACCCCGGAGCCCGGCGGCGACCGGACGCTGGAGGTCAAGGCGTCGCAGGAATTGCTGCAGACCATGGGGTTCCGCGCCTTCGTGCCGCTGGTCGCGGCCTGTCCCGGCTGCGGCCGCACGACATCGACGGTGTTCCAGGAACTGGCGCGGGATATCCAGAACTGGATTTCGTCCTCGATGCCGGACTGGAAGACCCGCTATCCCGGCGTCGAGATGCTGAACGTCGCGGTGATGGGTTGCATCGTGAATGGGCCGGGCGAATCCAAGCATGCCGATATCGGCATCTCGCTGCCGGGAACGGGCGAGGTCCCGACCGCTCCGGTCTTCGTCGACGGCAAGAAGGTCGCGACATTGCGCGGCGCCGGAATCGCATCCGAATTCAAGGACATGGTCAACGCCTATATCGAGCGACGCTACGGGATGCGCGCCGATGCGGCGGAATGAGCCGGCTCTCCTTGTGCGCGGTTCGGCCGCGCGCCTTTGCGCGGTGGCGGCGTTATGTTAGAGGCCCCGGCCTTTCGCTGCATTGCAGCACCCGCGGAGAACCCTGATGGGGCATGAGCAGCCGACTCCGCCGACCGGACAGGTTGGCGAGACACGTTTCGGCCTTGAAGACGGGCACGGCTCTTCTGCGACAGGCGGGCATTCGACGGCAAGCTACACGGCTCTCGCACTTGGGGCGCTTGGCGTCGTCTATGGCGATATCGGTACGAGCCCGCTTTACGCCCTGCGCGAGACCATCGTTACGGCCGCGGCGGTGCATAGCGGCGGTGGGAGTGAAGTGGCGGCGGTGCCGCGCGACATCGTCATTGGCGTGCTTTCGCTGATCCTGTGGTCGCTCGTCATTGTCGTCACGCTGAAATATGTCGTGCTGCTGATGCGAGCCGACAATAATGGCGAAGGCGGCATCCTGACATTGGTGGCGCTGGCGCAGCGCGCGCTTGGCCGCATGCGGGGAGGAGTGGTGCTCTTCCTCGGCATGGCCGGCGCTGCTCTGTTCTATGGCGATGCGGTGATTACACCCGCGATCTCGGTGCTCTCCGCGGTCGAAGGCATCAAGCTCGTGACGCCGGCTCTCGACGACTACGTCGTCACGATCGCGTCCGTGATCCTCGTCGGCCTGTTCATGGTGCAAAGCCATGGCACCGCCAAGGTGGCGACCTTCTTCGGGCCGATCATGCTGATCTGGTTCGCGACCCTGGCGGGGCTCGGCATTCTCCACATCGCGGACGATGTCGGCGTGCTCGCAGCGATCAATCCCTATTATGGCCTGCGCTTCTTCGTCGATCATCCGAACGTGTCGCTGGCCGTGCTCGGCTCGGTCTGCCTGGCCGTGACGGGCGCAGAAGCGCTCTATGCCGACATGGGCCATTTCGGCCGTGGACCGATCCGTAGCGCCTGGATCTACCTCGTCTTCCCGGCTCTCGTGCTGAACTATCTCGGCCAGGGCGCGCTGGTTCTGTCCGACCCGACCGCGATCGACAACCCGTTCTACAAGCTGGCGCCGGAAGGCTTCATCCTGCCGCTCGTGATCATGGCGACGGTTGCAACGATCATTGCCAGTCAGGCCGTGATCACCGGGGCCTTCTCGCTGACCCGACAGGCGATCCAGCTCGGCCTGATGCCGCGCCTGGAAATCCGCCATACCTCCGAGCACACCTCCGGGCAGATCTATATTCCGCGCATCAACATGCTGCTGCTGCTCGTGGTGCTGCTGCTGGTCTGGAGCTTCAAGACGTCGTCGAGCCTCTCGCATGCCTATGGTATCGCGGTTTTCGGCACGATGGTCGTCAGTTCGCTGCTGGCCTTCATCGTCATCGAGAAGAGCTGGGGCTGGAGCCGCCCGGCCGCCGCGGCGTTGATCCTGCCGTTCCTCGTGATCGACGTCGCATTCTTTACCGCCAACCTGCTGAAGCTCTTCAGTGGCGGCTATATGCCGGTGCTGCTGGCCATCGCCCTGGTTGTCCTGATGGCGACCTGGGTGCGCGGCACCCGGATCCTGTTCGACAAGACCCGCAAGACCGATGTCCCGCTGCTCGAGCTGGTCGCGATGCTCTCCAAGAGCCCGCCTGTCCGGGTCAAGGGCATGGCGGTGTTCCTGACCAGCGACCCGCAGACGGCCCCGGCTTCGCTGCTGCACAACCTGAAGCACAACAAGGTGCTGCATGATCGCAACGTTATCCTGACCGTGCGCTCGGCCGATACGCCACGCGTCGCCGACGAAGAGCGCGTTCGCCTCTCGCGCATCACCGACGATTTCTGGCGTGTCGAACTGGTCTATGGCTACATGGAGAGCCCGAACGTGCCCAAAGGGCTCGCCATGCTGCGCAAGCAGGGCTTCAAGTTCGACATCATGTCGACCTCGTTCTTCCTGTCGCGGCGCTCGATCAAGGCCTCACCGCAATCGGGCATGCCGATCTGGCAGGACAAGCTCTATATCACCCTGACCAAGAGCGCGACGGACGCGACCAGCTTCTTCCAGATCCCGACGGGACGCGTGGTCGAGGTCGGGACGCAAGTGACGGTGTAGCGCAGGATGATGAGGACGGCGGCGAGCCGACCCCGTCCCTGATTGCAGCCTGCCGATGTTCGGGCCTGGATCGCGGGCCTTTCCTGGGGCGCCGGTGAAGGCGGCCAAGCCGCGGTGTCATTCCAGGATGCGCGTCTCGTAGGCATAGAGCCGGCGAAAGCCGAGGCTCGCATAGAGGCTGATCGCGACCGCATTCGTCTGGTCGACCTGGAGATAGGCACGGTCGCAATCGAGCAGCTGCGCCCAGGACATGAGCCCGGAAACCATGCGCCGGCCAAGTCCCTGTCCGCGGTGACCGGGATCGACGACGATAGAGCCGATCTCGGCCATGCCGCGCTCGGCGACGCACATGCCATAGGCTACCGGCTCGCCGCCATGGAACAGCGTGGCGAAAGCCGCAGGCAGGCGCACCTTCTCGACGATCGCCGCCAGCTTGGTCTCGCTGCGTCTCGAGCCGGTCTGGTGCGACGTCACTCCCGCAATCCAGTCCCGGCTCGGACGGGCCTCGATCTGAAGCGCGGGTTCGACCTCCGGCGGCTTGCCGTCGAGATCGGCGATCAGCCCAAAGGATGCATCCTTCAGCCGGTAGCCGCGGGCGAGGATGCGCTCGCGCGTTGCTGCCGAGATCAGCGGGGTCAGCCTGACACAGGGCGGGAGGCCGTCGGCCTTGTAGAATTCCTCGATCAGTTCGAGGGTCGCATCGTCGAGTTCGGCCTCCGGCTTCAAGGGCGAGGCGGAATTCGCCCGGCCGGAATAGCCGTTGGCGAAGCGCACGACCCAGTCGCCGATCAGCAGCGTCGAGGGAGCCGGCCAGGCGTTGACGATGCGCCTTTCGCATTCGGCGATGCATGCCGGATCGTGCGGAACATCAGAGATCATCAGGCGCCTCGTGCCGCGCGGGGTTGAGGCCGCCAGCCCGGTGGCGCCATCTCGAAGCCGGAGAAGTCGAAACCGGGCGCGACCGTGCAGCCGACCAGCGTCCAGGCACCGAGCGACGTCGCACTTTGCCACCAACCGGTCGGCACCACGAATTGCGGGCGCTGTCCGGCGAGGAGATCGCGGCCGAGATGATGCGCCGAGGCGTCATGGCCGTTTGGGGACACGCTGATCACCAACGGTGCACCGGCATAGTGGTGCCAGATCTCGGTTGCATCGACGCGGTGCCATTCCGATGTCTCGCCGGTGTCGAGCAGATAATAGATCGCCGTCGAAAAGCCGCGCCCCTCCGGTCCTGCCCCGTCGCGAAAGGTCTCGCGATAATGCCCGCCTTCCGGATGCGGCTTGAGCTCGAGCAGGCGAATGATCTCTGCCGCGCTCAACCCGTCGAGCCGGTTCATCGTCATCGCTCAGAACCTGTTCTTGGCTTCACGAAGGGCGGCGAAGACCTTGCCGGGTTCACCCCCAGCAAGGCCGGCAGAGGTTGCGAGCGCGGCTTGTCCGGCGCGGAAGAAGGGGTTGGTGGCCTTTTCCTCGCCGATCGTGGTCAGCGCCCAGAACCGCCCGGCCGCCTTGGCCGCTTCGGCCTCGGCGAGCCTGGTCTTCAGCACGGCATTGGCGGGATCCACGGACACCGCGAAACGGGCGTTGGCGAGGGTGTAGTCGTGCCCCGTGATCAGCTGGGTGTCGTCGGGCAGGGTCATGATCCGCGACAGCGACGTCCACATGGCGGGCAACTGCCCGGGCTGAACGCGTCCGCAACCCATGACGAAGACGACATCGCCTACGAGCGCGAGCCGGGTCTGCTCGCCGACAAAGGTTAGATGCCCATCGGCGTGGCCGGGCGTGTGCCAGACGTCGAAGACGAAGCCTCCGAGTGGGACGCGATCGCCTTCGCCGACGACGGTGTCGACGGGGGCAGCGTCCCGGGCGTCCGCGGGGCCGTAGACTGTCGCGCCCGTGGCTTGCTTGAGCGCGGCGACGCCCTGGACATGGTCGAAATGGGAATKGGTGATGAAGATGTCGGAGATGGCCCAGCCCTTCTCCTCGGCTGCGGCCAGCACCTCCTTTGCGTCGGGGACGTCGACCGCCGCGCAGGCATGGGTCGCGGGATCGCGAATCAAGGCGCCGGCATTGTCGCTCAGCGTGCGGAAGATATGGATGTCGAGGGACATGGAAGGCTCCTGGCGCGGGAAGCGAAGGATAACCGCCGGGAGGCGATCAGCGCATCATGAATTGGGGCATGACCGGCACGCGATCAAGCATGGCCGTGTGCTGCCCGAGCAGAACCCGGTGCCCTTGCGTCGGCGCCACCGCCGGTCCATTTCATGTTCATGGCTCTCGACGTCGTCGACCTTCGCGCCTTCTATGCCAGTCCCCTCGGCCATGTCGCCCGGCGCTTCATCGGCCGGGCGATGCTGCGTTTCTGGCCGGATTGCGGACGCCAGCGCCTGCTCGGCCTGGGTTTCTGCACCCCCTACCTGACGGTGCTTGGCGCCAATGCCGAGCGCGTGCTCGCCTTCATGCCGGCGGCGCAAGGCGTGGTGAACTGGCCGTCGGAAGGTCTCTCGGCCTCGGCCTTGGTCGAGCCGACGCTGCTGCCCTTGCCGACAGCCTCGGTCGACAGGGTCGTGCTGGTTCATGCTCTTGAGGAGACAGAGAGCCCCGACGACCTGCTCGACGAGGTGGCGCGCGTGCTCAGTCCCGGTGGCCGCATGCTCGTCGTCGCGCCCAATCGCCGTGGGCTCTGGGCCCGGATGGACGGAACGCCCTTCGGTCACGGCCGCCCGTTCAGCCGCTCACAGCTCGAATCGCTGATGCGCGGCGCGACTTTCGCTCCGGAGAACTGGGCCGAGGCGCTCTATGTGCCGCCGCTCAAACGCAAGCTGTTCATGCGCTCCGCCCCAGCCTGGGAGCGGGTTGGCTCGGGGCTGTCGCTGCCCTTCGCTGGCGTCCATGTCATCGATGCGACCAAGCAGTTCTATCGCCGGGCGCCGCTGCGTGCGACGCGGCGCAGTTTTGCCTTTCGTCCCGTCCTGCTGCCCCAGCCCACCCCGACGCCACGATTGGGCGAAACGCCGGACAAGCGCCCGGCGGGTTGACAATCACAGCGTGGCACGGCCAAGGTCCGCCGCTTTTCGGGCCCCGGTCTTCCGTCTCCCCCTGCGGATCGACGGCCCCGCCCCAGAACTGGATCACAATGCGTAGCTATCTTGATTTCGAGAAACCGGTCGCCGAGCTTGAGGCGAAGGCGGATGAATTGCGTGCCCTGGATGCAAAGGGGGACGGCTATTCTCTGTCCGAGGAAATCGGAAAGCTCGATGCCAAGGCAAACCAGGCGCTCAAGGACCTCTATGGCGCCCTGACGCCCTGGCAGAAGACGCTGGTCGCCCGGCATCCGCAGCGGCCGCATTTCATCGATTACTGTGCGGCGCTGATCACCGAATTCACGCCGCTTGCGGGCGACCGCGCCTTCGGCGAGGACGAGGCGATCGTCGGCGGTTTCGGGCGCTTCCGCGGCCAGCCGGTCTGCGTGATGGGGCAGGAGAAGGGCAACAGCACCGAGACCCGCATCCGGCACAATTTCGGCATGCCGAAGCCTGAGGGCTATCGCAAGGCTGTCCGTCTGGCCGAGCTTGCCGATCGTTTCGGCCTGCCGGTTCTGAGCTTCGTCGACACCGCCGGTGCCTATCCGGGGATCGAGGCCGAGGAGCGCGGGCAGGCGGAAGCGATTGCGCGCTCGACCGAGGCATGGCTCGGTCTGCGCAGCCCGAGCGTCGCGCTGGTGATCGGCGAGGGCGGATCAGGCGGTGCCATCGCAATTGCTGCCGCGAGCCGCGTGATGATGATGGAACATGCGATCTATTCGGTGATCTCGCCGGAGGGCGCGGCCTCGATTCTCTGGCGCGATACGGCGCGCGCCCAGGACGCCGCGACCGGCATGAAGATCACGGCGCAGGATCTGCTGAAATTCGGCATCATCGACCGGATCGTCAGCGAGCCCACCGGAGGGGCGCATCGCGATCCCGAGATGGCGATTTCGCGCGCTGGCGATGCGATCGCATCTGCCCTGTCCGATCTCGCGGGGCTCTCGGCCGAGCAGGTCGTCGCCCAGCGCGAGGAGAAATTCCTCGCGATCGGCCGCAGCCTTTGAGCTTCGCAATCCCGCTGTTTACTCTTCCTTTACCGTATGGCCAGATCTGACCCCCTTGTGGTAAGGAACGGTCAAGCCTAACGCTTCACAACCATGATGAGCGGCACGATTTTGCCGTCTTGAGCATAGAAGGTCGGCGACGACCGCTTGATCAATGGGATCGACGACGTGGCAGCAAGACACATCGCCCTCGTGGCGCTCGTTGCTTTGACCCTGGGCGCCTGCGAAGAGGAGCGGTATCGCGGCTCTGCGCGCCATAACATCCCGATCCCATCGGCGACCTATGCGCTGATGTCCGAGAAGGGCATGAGCAAGGATCAGCCGATCCTGATCCGCTCCTACAAGAAGGAGTCGGAGCTCGAGGTCTGGAAGCGCAAGGGCGATGGCCGCTACGAGTTGCTGAAGACCTTCCCGATGTGCCGCTGGTCCGGCCAGCTCGGTCCGAAGGTCCGCGAAGGCGATCGCATGGCGCCGGAGGGCTTTTATGCCATCTCCCCGGGGCAGATGAACCCGAATTCGTCCTATTATGTCTCATTCAACATGGGCTATCCCAATGCCTATGACCGGTCCCATGGGCGCACCGGCGCGCATTTGATGGTTCATGGCGCCTGCTCCTCGGCGGGCTGCTATTCGATGACCGACGATCAGATCGGCGAGATCTATGCGCTGGTGCGCGAAGCACAGGGCGCGGGCCAGAAGGCCGTGCAGATGCAGGCCTTCCCCTTCCGGATGACGCCGGAAAACCTCGCCAAGCACCGGCTCGACCCCAATATCGCCTTCTGGAAGAACCTGAAGGAAGGCTCGGACTATTTCGAGGTCGCCAAGGATGAGCCGAGCGTCGGCGTCAGCGGCGGCCGCTATGTCTTCAACGGTGGCAATCTCGGCGCGGCCGTGGCGCAGAAGCGCCAGCAGGATGACGTCCAGGTTGCGGCGCTGGTGGCCAAGGGCACACCGGCGGTGAAGCTGATCTATGATGACGGCGACCAGCATAACTCCTTCAAGCAGGCTCTCGTCGCGGGCGGTTCCGATTCGCTGAACAGGTCGGCATCCTGGGCTTCGCGGGATGTCGGCATCAGCCGCCCGGACGCGCTGACCGTTGGCCCGCGCGTCGTCGTGCTGGACGACAAGGGACGGACCAAGGCGACCGTGCGTGCGGCTTCGGCGGACAATGAGGCCGTGCTTGCGGCTGTCGCCTCCGCGCCGGCCGAAGTGGCGGCGACGCCGGCTGCTGCTCCCGCTGTGGTGGTCAAGCCCGCCGCTGCGCCGGCCGCGGCCGTCGCCGCGACCCAGGTGGCCAAGGTCCTGCCGGGGGCTGCCCAGCAGGTGCCAGTCGTTGCCAGCGCGGTGCCGGCGGCCCCTGCCGTGGGCACCGTCGCTGATAACCGCCCCTTCTATCAGCGTGCGCTGAGCTTCGTGCCCTTGATCGGAGGCTCGGCGCAGCCTGTGGAGGCGCCTGTGGCCGCGCCAGTCGCTTCCGTGGTCCCGGCGAAGCCGACCAATGTGCGCACGCCGCTGCCGCCGCGTCGGGCAGACACGCTGCGCACGACGCAACTCGACCAGTCGAACGCTGCCTATTCGAGCCAGTCCGCGACCCGTTGAGTCTCCTTTGTCACGCATTCGATGCGTGACAAAAATATCACCAGATCCTGACTTCCTCGCAGAAGCTCATTTTGACAGCGCAGATGCCGCCCGACGGGCGGCTTCTGCGATTTTCCTGTGCAGGATGCCAAAAAGCTCGTCTTGCTGAGAATCCGGTTCCATCGGCCTGATTGGGGCAGAAACGCGGCAATTCGCGCGCGGTTTCTGTCTTTTGACGGAGCTACTGATGGTTCTCGATCTGATACGTCTTCCGGCGACTGGCGCGGCGCTGTCGCTCGCCATGTTTGCTGGTGCGGCCCAGGCATCCGACCTGCCAAGCAAGAAGGGTCCGCCGCCGGCACCCGTTCCGCCGAGCATCACCTGGATCGATGCTGCGGTCAGCATCAAGGGCGTGACCGACTACGTTTTCCGCGGCATCTCGCAGACGGACCGCAAGCCCGGCGCCCAAGGCTCGGTGGAGCTGCAGTTCTATGACAACCTGTTCTATCTCGGCGTCTTCGGTGCCAATGTCGATCTCGCGACCAGCCCGCCCGCCGAGATCGACTTCTATGGCGGTATCCGTCCGAAATTCGGCCCGGTCACCTTCGACCTGGGCGTGATCCAATATTATTATCCGAATGAGAAGCGCTTCATCGACGGGCTCGGCGTGATCTGGACGCCGCGCAATACCGATTTCACCGAGCTTGCCGGCAAGGTCTCCTATAACTGGGAGGACAAGGCCACGCTCGGCGCCAATGTCTTCTATGCCTGGGACTGGCTCGGCACGGGCGCAACGGGCACCTACGCTTCGCTGACGGCCAAGTACAATCTGCCCTTCCTCGAGGGTCTCTCGGTCTCTGGAGAGTTCGGCCGCTACTGGCTCGGCACCACCAGCACCAACATCGCGTTCCCGACGCCGATCCGGCTGCCCGACTACAATTACTGGAATGCCGGCCTGTCTTACACCTACAAGAACCTGACCGCCGATCTGCGCTATCACGACACCAACCTGTCCAAGGCCAACTGCTTCCTGCTGACCTCCGATCCGCGCGGGATCACCCGAGGCAACGCGGGAGGCGGCTATAGCTCGAACTGGTGCAACCCGACCGTAGTCGGGACGCTCTCCTTCGACATCACGGCCAGCAGCGTCGGGGTCTTCGCGCCGAAGTGACGCCGCGCGATCATGCAGGACAAACGAAGAGGGCCGCTCGTGAGAGCGGCCCTTTTTCATATTCCGAAGCTTGAGGCCACCGGGGTGTCAGGCGAACTGCCCGTGGCAGTGCTTGAACTTCTTGCCGGAGCCGCACGGGCAGGGCTCGTTGCGGCCGACCTTGCCCCAGCTCGATGGATCGGTCGGGTCACGGTCCACAACCGCGACCTCGCCCTCTTCGACTGCGGCATATTGCAGGCCGCTGCCGCCGTAATCGCCGAAGGCGGGAGCAGGCAGGGTATCCTGGGGTGGCAGGATGCCATCCTCCGGCTGATCGAAGCGGACCTCGATGCGCATAAGGTTGCCGGTGACCTGCTCGCGCAGATGGCCGATCAACCCGTCGAAGAGCTCGAAGGCTTCCTGCTTGTACTCGTTCAGCGGGTCGCGCTGGGCATAGCCGCGCCAGCCGACAACCTGGCGGAGATGGTCGAGCGTGACGAGATGCTCGCGCCAGAGATGGTCGAGCGTCTGCAGCAGCACCTGCTTCTCGACATAGGTCATGACCTCTTCGGTGTTGCGGGCGATGCGCTCGGCATAGGCCAGGTCGGCCTGGGTGCGGATGCGTTCGCGGAGTTCCGCGTCGGCGATGCCTTCCTCCTTGGCCCAGTCCTCGATCGGCAAATCGAGATTGAGGAAGTTATGGACGTCTTCGCGCAGGCCAGCAGCATCCCACTGCTCTGCATAGGCCTCTTCGGGGATGCGGCGGGTTACGACGTCCTCGACGACGCCGTGGCGCATGTCGTCGATGGTCTCGCGCACGCTCGCCTGGCGCATGAAATCGCGGCGCTGCTCGAAGACGACCTTGCGTTGGTCGTTCATGACGTCGTCGTATTTCAGGATGTTCTTGCGGATGTCGAAGTTGCGCGCCTCGACCTTGCCCTGCGCCTTCTCGACGGCCTTGTTGATCCAGGGATGGACGATGGCCTCGTCCTCCTTGAGGCCGAGCTTCTGCAGCATTCCGTCCATGCGGTCGGAGCCGAAGATCCGCATCAGATCGTCCTGCAGCGACAGGAAGAATTTCGAGCGGCCCGGGTCACCCTGGCGGCCGGCACGGCCACGGAGCTGGTTGTCGATGCGCCGGCTTTCATGGCGCTCGGTGCCGACGATGTAGAGTCCGCCGGCCTTGAGCACGCGCTGCTTGAAGTCGGCGACCTCGGCGCGGATCGCCTTGGCCTTCTCGTCACGCTCGGGCCCTTCGGGCATGTCGCGCAGATCGTGCTGGATCCGCATCTCGGCATTGCCGCCGAGCTGGATGTCAGTGCCACGGCCGGCCATGTTGGTGGCGATGGTGATCGCCCCTGGGGCGCCGGCCTGGGCGACGATATAGGCTTCCTGCTCGTGGAAGCGGGCGTTCAGCACGGCGAAATACTTGGACGGCTTGCCTTGGCGGGCGGCCTCATAGATCGGCTCCAAAGCGTTCGGAGCGCTGAAATCGATCTGCTTGAAGCCTTCCTTGCTCAGCATTTCGGCGACGAGCTCGGAGCGCTCGATCGACGTGGTGCCGACCAGCATGGGCTGGCCATTGTCCTGCGAGGCCTTGATTTCGCGGATAACGCCACGGACCTTTTCCTCGAAGGTGCGATAGACCTCGTCATCCTCGTCGAGGCGCGCGACGGGGACGTTGGTCGGGATCTCGAGCACTTCCAGCTTGTAGATCTGGAAGAACTCGTCAGCTTCCGTCGAGGCCGTACCGGTCATGCCGGCGAGCTTCGAATAGAGCCGGAAATAGTTCTGGAAGGTGATGGAGGCGAGCGTCGCGTTCTCGGGCTGGACCGTGACGTGCTCCTTGGCCTCCAGGGCCTGGTGCAGGCCCTCGGAGTAGCGTCGGCCGGGCATCATGCGGCCGGTGAACTCATCGATGATCACGACTTCGTCGTTGCGGACGATATAATCCTTGTCGCGGGTGAACAGCGAGTGGGCGCGCAGGGCCTGGTTGACGTGATGGACCAATGTGACGTTGGCCGCGTCGTAGAGATCGCCTTCCTTGAGCAGATCGGCCTGGCGCAGCAGCTCCTCGATATGCTCGTTGCCGGCCTCGGTCAGGGAGACGGCGCGCTGCTTCTCATCGACTTCGAAATCGGTCTTGACCAGCGAGGGGATGAGCTTGTCGATCATGACATAAAGATCGGACTTGTCGTCGAGCGGGCCGGAAATGATCAGCGGCGTGCGGGCTTCGTCGACCAGGATCGAATCGACCTCGTCGACGATCGCGAAATGGTGGCCGCGCTGCGACATCTGCGCGACGTCGTATTTCATGTTGTCGCGTAGATAGTCGAAGCCGAATTCGTTGTTGGTGCCGTAGGTGATGTCGCTGGCATAGGCGCGCTGGCGCTCGTCGTCATCGATGCCGTGGACGATGATGCCGGTGGTCAGGCCGAGGAAGTTGTAGAGCTTGCCCATCCATTCGGCGTCGCGGCGGGCGAGGTAGTCGTTGACCGTGACGACATGGACGCCCTTCCCTTCAAGCGCGTTGAGATAGGTCGGCAGCGTCGCGACCAGTGTCTTGCCTTCGCCGGTCTTCATTTCCGAGATCGCACCCTCGTGCAGCACGATACCGCCGATGAGCTGGACATCGTAGGGCCGCTGGCCGAGCACGCGCTTGGCAGCCTCGCGCACGGTTGCGAAGGCCGGCACGAGCAGATCGTCGAGCTTGGCGCCGTTCGCCAATTGCTGGCGGAATTCCTGAGTACGGGCCTGCAGCGCCTCATCGCTGAGGGCGGCGACTTCCTGTTCGAGGGCATTGATCGCGGCGACGCGAGGGGCATAGCCCTTGACGCGCCGGTCATTCGACGAGCCGAAGAGTTTCTTTGCGAGCGCGCCAAGCATGTCTGGCCTTCTTTCGGTGCCTGGCTCGCGGCGGCGCATGGTCATCATCCTGCGCCGACGGAAGCCGGATTATCTCAATTCGACCGCGTGTTTAGACGCGTGCGGGTGCGGGGTCCAGCGTCGCTTTTGCCGGAGCCGGCGCGCTGATCGTGAGGCATCGCTCGCCGGGATGTGGGGTTTTGCACCGCAGGTGCCAAGGGGATCGGTGGCGGGGATGTAAAAAGCGCCTGCGGATTACCGAAAAGCAACCTTCAGGCAACCTCTAAGTGGCTCAATCGCCTTGCCTTCGCCGTGTTCAACTGGCAGTGGAGCGCCAGCATTATTCTGGACATCAGCGAAAGGCCGTCCCGATGAAATTGTCCCGTTTCGCCATGCTGCCGCTTGGGCTTGCATTGGCCGGCGCACCGATGCTTGCCCTGCCGGCCTTCGCTCAGGCGGACAAGGTCGTGGCCAAGGTCGACGGAATCGCGATCACCGAGCGCGACATGACGCTTGCCAGCGAAGATCTGGGCGAACGCCTCGCGCAGCTCCCCGAAGACCGCAAGCGCGACGAGGTGATCAACTACCTCGTCGACCTCAAGCTTGGGGCCAAGGCTGCCGTAGCAGCCAAGATCGCGGAAGGGCCGGATTTCGCGTCGCGCCTCGCCTATTACCGCGAGAAGGTGCTGCTCGACGAGTATCTGACGCGCGAGGCCAAGAAGGCTGCGACGCCGGAAGCGGCGAAGAAGCTCTTCGAAGATACCGTCAAGGCCATGGCGCCCGAGGAAGAGGTGCATGCGCGCCACATCCTGGTCGAGGATGAAGCCAAGGCCAAGGACGCTGCGGCACGGGTGAAGAAGGGCGAGGATTTCGCCAAGGTCGCAGCCGAGCTCTCCAAGGATCCTGGTTCGGGCAAGGAAGGCGGCGATCTCGGCTGGTTCACGAAGGAGCGCATGGTTCCGCAGTTCTCGGAGGCTGCCTTCAAGCTCGAGAAGGGACAGATCTCGGAGCCGGTGCAGAGCCAGTTTGGGTGGCATGTCATCAAGGTCGAGGACAAGCGCTCCAAGCCGCTGCCCAAGTTCGAGGATGTCAAGCCGCAGATCGACCAGTATCTCGAGCGCAAGGCCCAGCAGGACATCGTGCTGGCGATGCGCGAGAAGGCCAAGGTCGAGCGGCTGGACAAGCCAGCCGAGAAGCCCGCGGACAAGCCGGCCGAGCCGAAGAAGCCCTGAACGGCTGATCGTTGCTCCGTTCCCGGGCCTGGCCCGGGAATTTCAGGGAGAATTACGACATGGTGCCCGGGGCAAACCCGGGCATCATGCGTTTGGGCTCTGCATTTCCAACTCTTGTCTTCCGTCCGCTGCTGCGGCAAATCGGACGCCTCGTTTCAGGAGATGCTTCGATGGCTGGCAAGGATGTTCCCGTTTCCCCGCTCGCGCCGAAACGCCAGCCCAAGGTCCCGGCCGTGCCGGGCGTGCGCTTTGCCACCGCCGAAGCGGGCATTCGCTACAAGGGGCGAACGGATGTGGTCTTCATGCTGCTCGACGAGGGTACGCAGGCCGCCGGTGTCTTCACCCGCTCGAAATGCCCCTCCGCGCCGGTCGACTGGTGCCGTGAGAACCTGGCGCAAGGCAAGGCGCGGGCGATCGTCGTCAATTCCGGCAACGCCAATGCCTTTACCGGCCTCAAGGGCCGCGATTCCGTCAAGCTGACCGCCGAGATCGCCGCCAAGGCGGCCGGCTGCAAGCCGCAGGAGGTTTTCATCGCCTCCACAGGCGTGATCGGCGAGCCGCTGGATGCGACGAAGTTCGAGGGCGTCCTGAAGGACTGCGCCTCCCGCGCGGCGGACGGCCCGTGGATCGATGCGGCCAAGGCGATCATGACCACCGACACCTTCCCCAAGGCGCTCGCGCGTAAGGCGAAGATCGACGGGCATGAGGTGGTCATCGCCGGCATTGCCAAGGGCGCCGGCATGATCGCGCCCGACATGGCGACGATGCTCTCCTTCGTCTTCACCGACGCGCCGATTGCCGCGCCGGTGTTGCAGGCGCTGCTTTCCAAGGGCGTCAAGGGTTCATTCAATGCCGTCACGGTCGACAGCGACACCTCGACCTCCGACACGCTGATGCTGTTCGCCACGGGGAAGGCGGCGGCGCGCGGCGTGCCGGAGATCACCGAGGTCAATGATGCACGCCTCTCCGGCTTCAAGCGTGCGCTCAATGCATTGCTTCTCGAGCTGTCCCATCTCGTCTGCAAGGACGGCGAAGGTGCGCGGAAATTCGTCGAGGTGCGGGTCACCGGTGCCACCTCCGCGCGCTCTGCCAAGCGCGTTGCGCTCTCGATCGCGAATTCGCCGCTGGTCAAGACGGCGATCGCCGGCGAGGACGCCAATTGGGGCCGCGTCGTCATGGCCGTCGGCAAGGCCGGCGAGCCGGCCGATCGCGACAGGCTCGACATCTCCTTCGGCGACATCACGGTCGCGAAGCAGGGCGCCCGTGCGCCGTCCTATGACGAGACCGCCGTCTCCGACTACATGAAGGGCGACGACATCGTCATCACGGCCGATCTCGGGCTGGGCCGGGGCAAGTCCACCGTCTGGACCTGCGATCTCACCAAGGCCTATGTCGAGATCAATGGCGATTATCGCTCCTGAGGCGACCGCTCCGGCTGAACCCAGCCGGAGCTTCATCGTCGGCAATCTGTTCCTCTGCTCGTTCTTCTGGGGCTGCAGCTTCCTGCTCATCAAGCTGATGAGCGGCGAGGTGCCGCCGCTGGCCGTCGCGGCGGGGCGCGGTCTGCTCGGGGCGACAGCGCTGGCCCTTTGGGTGAGCTTTCTCGGGCAGAGCCCATTGCCCCGGCGGCATGAACTCCGGCACTGGCTCGTGCTCGGCACCACCAATGGCTGGGTGCCGAATGTGCTCGTCGCCTATGCGCTGACGCAGCTCGCCAGCGGGCCTGCGGCGATGATCCAGGCCGCCGGTCCGCTGGTGACCGCGATCTTCGCGCATTTTCTCTTTGCGGAGGAGCGGCTTTCCGGCCGCCGTGTCCTTGGCGTCCTGCTCGGGATGGTCGGCGTCGCGATCCTGATCGGCCCCCGCCTGGTCGCAGGCGGCGCGACTGCCTATGGCGTCGCCGCCATGGTCGGTGTGATGCTGGCCTATGCTGCCGGGAATCTCTATGTCCGTGCCGTGCCTGCCCCGGCCGGAAATCCCGCGCGCCTCGCGCTCGGCCAGCAGGTCGTCTCCGGGATTGTCGCGCTTGGGCTGACACTCGTCTTCATCGGGCCCGCCGGACTGCTTCCGATCCAGAATCACCTGCCTGTCATGCTAGCGCTCGGAGTCGCCTCGACGGCGGTCCCGATGGCGATCTTCATGAAGCTGATCCGTGCGGCGGGGCCGACGCGGGCGGCGATGACCGGCTATCTCGTTCCCACCGTCGCGACCGTCATGGGTGTGCTCATCCTTGGTGAAACACTGGAGCTGCGGCAGCTCGTCGGGGGCTGCATCATCCTCGTCGGGGTGTTTCTGGTCTCGACGGCACGACGGGTGAGGGAGGCCTGAGCCGCACCCGGGGGCGGCGCTTGCCTTGCTCCTCGGGGCCGAGCGTCCTCGCGAAGGAGATCCGGCCGCGAGGCGGATGCGCTCACCGGAACAGACGGTTCGGCCTATGACGCGGCCACCGTTGACGGTAAGGAGCGTGAGCCATCGCCTCCTCTCCGGGACCTGAGCCTTCGTGAAACTGCTTCTCGTTGTTGCCTGTGCACTGATCGATACCGACAACCGCGTTCTCGTCACGCAGCGTCCGGAGGGCAAGTCGCTTGCCGGACTGTGGGAATTCCCCGGCGGCAAGCTCGAAGCGGGGGAGCGGCCGGAGCCGGCGCTGATCCGCGAGCTGTCTGAGGAACTCGGCATCAGCGTGAAAGAGGACTGCCTGGCGCCCCTGACCTTCGCGAGCTACGCCTATCCGGAATTCCACCTGCTGATGCCGCTCTATATCTGCCGGCGTTGGGAAGGTGCGGTCGTCTCCGCAGAAGGTCAGGCGCTGAAATGGGTGCGGCCCGGCAAGCTGCGGGATCTCGCCATGCCGCCGGCCGACGAGCCGCTGATCCCGCACCTGATCGATCTCTTGGGGGCGTGACGGGCTGTTCGAGGCCGCGTCAGGCCCGGGAGAGGACCTTCTGGAAACAGGTCGACTGCGTGTCGGTATAGCCCAGGTGCTCGTAGAACTGCTTGACCCTGGCGTTGTCGCCGCGGACGAGCAGGTTCAGCTTCCACACCCCACGTTCGGCGAGCCAGTGCTCGGCCGCGTCCATGATGCGGCGGCCAAGGCCCTGGCCCTGATGCTCCGGATCAGCCGCGACGTAGTAGACCCAGCCGCGATGTCCATCCTCGCCGACCATCACCGTTGCGACGATCGTGCCGTCCAGCACTGCGACCAGGACGGTCGAGTGCGAATCACGGCGAGCAAAGGCGATATCGGTTTCAGGGTCGTTCCAGGGGCGCGCGATGCCGGCGGCGCGCCAGAGAGAGCTGACCTGTTCGACGTCATCATCGCCGATATCGCGGATCAAGAGTGAGTCCGTCACGCGCTACCCCTCGGTTCAGGCACTTGGCTCTCGTGTCTGCATCGGCTTTCCGGAAAACCGCAATCCACTTTTCGGGCCGATGCTTTAGCGATCCGCGACCAATTCCAACGTCACGATCAAGGCCTCCCGCGTCAGCTCCGCCATTGGCATCTGCGCCTTGTAGGCCCTGGTCTTCTCACCGGGGTTCATCACCAGGATCACCGTCTCGGTGCCGGGGCAGGCGGGGTCTGCACAGAGGATCTCGTTGACGGCGATCGCGGCCCGCTCCGGCAGGCCGAGGAGGTCCCGGGTCTCGGCCTTGATCCGGGTGGCCGCTTCCGAAGCGACGGCCTTGCCCGCAGGGTCCTTGCCGAAGAGGCCGAAGCGCATCGCTCAGGTCGGCAGGGTCAGGATGCCGGCCGCACCATCCTCGGCGCCGAAGGCGAGGCGCTTGCCAAGCTTGTCCCAGGCGAAGGCCGTGATACCGCTGGCCTTGAGCGGAGGGCGCACCAGCAGCTCGGAGGCATCGGTCAGCCGGACCAGCAGGATGCAGCCATCGTCATAGCCGACGGCCAGCACGAGCGCCTTGGGGTGGAAGGCGACGCGGGTGACCTTGGCATGGCGCGCGCCGCACTCGCGCGGGGCCTTGCCCGTCGGGCCTTCGTACGCCTTAGGTGCAAAGACGAGGCCCTGCGGTGTCGAGGCGAAGTCGAAGGACCGGAGCTTGCCCTTGTCGTCGCGGGCATGGACGGTCTTTCCGGTGTTCCAGGCGATGGCACCCGAGCCTGAGAACGTCACGGCATCGATCCAGCGCCGCTTGGGATCACGGTAGATCTCGACCGGCTCACCCTCGGCCGCCGTGGCGACGACACGTCCGTCATCGCCGCCGCTGATCAGGCGCTCGCCATCGGAGCAGGCGGAGAGGATACCGCCAGCATGGGCGTCAATGCTCTCGGCCTCACCGTCACGCCAGCGCAGCACGCGCCCGTCGGCGAGCGCAAACACCAGCGTCTGCTTGAGCCATGAAGCCGAGACGACATGCTCGCCGGCCGTGACCGGGACGACATGCTCGCGGAGCGAAACGGGTTTTGTCTGCGTGTCCATGGCGTGGCTTTAGCTCACGCCGCGCAGGCCATAAACCCCTTGCGCAACTCGTTCTCGTCGAGATCGCGGCCGATGAAGACGAGACGCGATTCACGCTTCTCGTCTGCCTTCCAGTCACGCTGCAGATCGCCGTCGAGAATCATGTGCACGCCCTGGAAAACGAAGCGGCGCGGCTCGTTCTTGAAGGACAGGATGCCCTTGGAACGCAGGATGTTGGGACCCTGCGCCTGAGAGATGTCGTTGATCCACGGCATGAACTTGTCGGGATCGACATCGCCGGGGATCGTGAACGACATCGAGCGCACATCATCGGAATGATGATGGTGATGGCCGGACTCGAGAAAATCGGGCTCGATGTCGAGAATCCGATCGAGATCGAAGGCGTTGCGGTCGAGCAGCTTGTCTATCGCGACGTCGCAGCGGGTCGCCTTGTGCAGCTTGGCATAGGGGTTGATCGCGCGGATCGCCGCCTCGACCCCGGCCAGTTCCTCGGCCGTGACCAGATCGGTCTTGTTGAGAATGATGACGTCGGCAAAGGCGATCTGGTTCTTCGCCTCGGGAGCATCCTTCAGGCGGTCCTTCAGCCATTTGGCGTCGGTCACGGTGACGACGGCGTCGAGCTTGGTCGCATCGCCGACATCCTGGTCGACGAAGAAGGTCTGTGCGACGGGGGCCGGGTCGGCGAGGCCGGTGGTCTCGACGATGATCGCGTCGAACTTGCCCTTGCGCTTCATCAGCCCATCGAGGATGCGGATCAGGTCGCCGCGGACGGTGCAGCAAATGCAACCGTTGTTCATCTCGAAGACTTCCTCGTCGGCGCCGACAACGAGGTCGCCATCGATGCCGGCCTCGCCGAACTCGTTGACGATCACGGCGAACTTCTTGCCGTGGTCTTCGGTGAGGATGCGGTTGAGGAGCGTGGTCTTGCCGGCTCCGAGATAGCCGGTGAGCACGGTAACGGGGATCTTTTCAGACATGGGACGACCTGATTGCTGCCGAGTGCCGCTCGTCAGCGCAGCTTACGCTGCGCCTGTGCCGAGCGCCTTTTCGATCTGCCTTATATTGTGTCGCATCATCTCGATGTAAGTCCCGGCAGGGCCGGATGCGGTCGAGAGTGCATCGGAGTAGAGCCGGCCGCCGATCTTGGCTCCGGTTTCGCGCGCGATCTGCTCGATCAACCGGGGATTGGTGATATTCTCGAGGAAGACCGCCGGAATTTTCTGCGCCTTAACCTGGCGAATGATGCGCGCCACGTCCCTGGCCGAGGCTTCAGCCTCGGTCGAAACACCCTGTGGCGCCACGAATTCAATGCCATAGGCCCTGACGAAATAACCAAAGGCATCGTGCGACGTGATGGCCTTGCGTCGGTCGACCGGGATGCGGGCTACGGCAGCCTGGATCTCGCCTTGAAGTCCATCGAGCTTGCCGAGATAGGCCGCGGCATTGGCCTCGTAAGCCACCTTGCCGGCAGGGTCGGCCGCGCTCAGCGCATCGCGGATATTCGCGACATAGAGCCTGGCGTTGACGACGCTCTGCCAGGCATGAGGGTCGTCCCCGCCCGCATTATCATGGCCGCCCGACTTGCCGTGGTCATGATCGTCGTCCTGCAGCTTCAGGGGAGAGATTCCCCGCGTCGCCGTCGCGACGGTTGCGCTCGTGCCGGAGGACTTGATCAGCCGGGACAACCAGCCTTCGAATTTGAGCCCGTTGATCAGGACCAGCTTCGCCGCCGCCACGCTCTTCGCATCGGCCGGCGTCGGCGAATAGACATGCGCATCGCCATCAGGGCCGACGAGAATCGTCACCGCGACACGTTCGCCGCCGATCTCCCTGGCGAAGTCGCCAAGGATCGAGAAGCTCGCAACGACCGGCAGTTTCTCCTGGGCACGCGCGATCAGCGGCGCGGCCGAGAGGGCCAGTCCCGCGGTGAGCCCGGCGATGAGGCAACGACGATTCAACATGCGGCTCTCCAGCGAATAACGAAACACTATAACATAACTAACGCTGGAGATGGGACCGAGGCAAGAGCCGGCGTGCGAGCCCGCCCTGCGTGCCGAACAGGAGTGAGCCGAGATAGAGTGCGCCGGCGGACAGGATGACGGCTGGGCCCGCGGGAAGATTGCTGCCGGCCGAGTATGAGACAACCAGCCCGGCATAGCCGGACAGGATACCGAAACCGGAGGCGAGCAGGATCAGGCGCGTGATGTCGGCTGTCCAGAAGCGCGCTGCGGCAGCGGGCAGCATCATCAGGCCGACCGCAAGCAGGGTGCCGAGCGCATGGAAACCGGCGACCAGATTGAGCACGACGAGGCCAAGGAAGGTGAGATGCACGACACCGCCGGAGCGGCTGACCGAGCGCAGGAAGCCCGGATCGACGCATTCGAGCACGAGAGGGCGATAGGCCAAGGCCAGCGTGACCAGGGTCAGTGTCGCGACACTCGAAAGCAGCACCAGCACATCATCATCCAGCGCCAGCACATTGCCGAACAGGACATGGAAAAGGTCGACCGCCGAGCCGCGCAGCGAGACGATGGTGACGCCGAGCGCCAGTGAGATCAGGTAGAAGGCGGCAAGCGAGGCATCCTCCTTCATCACGGTCAGCCGGGCGACCGCGCCGGCCGCCAGCGCGACGGCAAAGCCGGCGACGAGGCCGCCAATCGTCATGGCTGGCAGCGAGAACCCGGCGACGAGATAGCCGATGGCAGCGCCGGGCAGGATCGCATGTGCCATGGCGTCGCCGGTCAGGCTCATGCGTCGCAGCATCAGGAAGACGCCGATCGGCGCGCCGGAGACGGCGAGCGCGAAGACGCCGACAAGGGCCCGGCGCATGAAGTCGAATTCGGCGAAGGGGCCGATGAAAATATCGTGGAGCATCGGCGTGCCAGGTTTGCGGAAGGTTCAGGCCGCGTCGCGGTCGCAGGCGGGCGCATGGCTGTCGAAAGCCTCGACCATGCGCCGGGCCTTGAGCTGGTTTTCAGGCGTCAGGACGTCGTTGGTCGCGCCCCAGGCGACAGCCTCGCGGGCCAGCAGCAGCGTCTCGGGGAAGGCGCGTTTCACCGTCTCGATATCGTGGAGGACGGCAACCACGGTGCGCGCCTCSCCATGCCAGCGTTGAACCAAGGCGAGCAGATCGGCCGTGGTCCGAGCATCGATGGCGGTGAAGGGTTCGTCGAGCAGAATGATATCGGCGTCCTGCAGCAGCAGGCGGGCGAAGAGCGCGCGCTGCATCTGGCCGCCGGAGAGATTGCCGATGGGTCGGCGCTCGAAGCCGGTCAGGCCTACGGCGGCGATCGCTTCCTCGATCCTGGTCCTCGCTCCGAGGCCGATGCGGCCGAAGATGCCGGCCTTGCCCCACAGCCCCATGGCAACGAGATCGTAGACATGGATTGGGAAGGAACGATCGAGCTCCGCCGATTGCGGGAGATAGGCGAGGCGCTTGCCGCGGGCGAGAGTCAGGTGCCCGTCGAGCGGGGTCAAGGCACCGGCAATGGCCTTCAGCAGCGTCGATTTTCCGGCGCCATTCGGTCCGACGATTGCGGTTAGGCTTCCGGCGGCGATTTCGCCGGAGAGGTGATGAACCGCCGGGTGACGGTCATACCCGAGCGTGAGGTCATCGAGGCGAATGGCGGGCACGAAGGGCAGCTTTCGTCAGGAGATGACTGCAAATGTGGCAAGCCAGAGCAGGGCGATGATGCCGAGCGCGAGCCCGAGCCGACCCGCCGCCGAAAGGCGCAGCAGCGACCAGCCCGGATCTTCCGAGAGGGCAGCGGCTGCGGGGCGGCGATGAGAATGGCTCATGAGTGAATGATATAATGTTACGCGATCTCCGGGGCAAGCGAGATCGCGATTGTTGTCGGCTTCCGGCCGTGGCGTTATCCACCATGGTCAATGGCAGCAGAACCGGAGCGCGCGCGTGAGTGGTGACCGAGTGACCTTCAGAGCCGTCCGTGACGGCGTCGTCACGGAAATTCCCGCCGATGCGATCGAGATCGGCCTGCCTGACGGGCTGAGTTTCCGCATCATGGCCTTTGCTGGCCGCAAGGGGGCCGCGGCGCTGCACATGCCGGCCGATCATCCGGATGCGCCGAGTTTCGACGTGTTCAACGTCGAGCCCGGCGCCGCCAATACCCTGTTTGTGTCAGTGGAGCGGGTGCGCAAACGCCAGATGGAGGGCTGAAGCCGTTCCCGCTCAGAACGGCAGATACTGGTACAGCCAGGTTTCGGTCAGGACGGTGTCGCCGCCGCGCAGGAAGCAGCGCATCTCGACCGGATCCGCTCCCTCGACCGTCAGGTCGAATTGCGCGCGCCAATGGCCGGGCACGTCGTTCGGCACGGCCTCGGCGAAGACATAGGAGAACGAGCCGCGCGAGGCCGAGAGCACGACCTCGGGCTTCACGCCGAAGGGAATGTTCTCCAGCACCGGGCCTTTGAACTCGACCATGAATTTGCGCACGCCCTTCGGCCGGGTGGTCCCGGGCTGGCCGCCATTGCCGAGCCGTGTCGCGACGACGCGGCCGAGCGGCGAGGGGAAGGGCTCGTCCGCGAGCCAATGCAGCTTGTAGTGGAACTCGTAGGCGGCCCCGGCCTTGGCGGGACCCTCGGGCACCCACATCGCGACGATATTGTCGTGGATCTCGTCGTCGGTCGGGATCTCGATGAGCTGAACGGCGCCTTTGCCCCATTGGCCGATCGTCTCGATCCAGAGGCTGGGGCGGCGCTCGTAGAAGACGCCGTCGAGATAGTGACCGACCTCGCGGTCGCGCTGCATCAGGCCGAAACCGCGCGGATTGTTGTCGACGAAGGACGAGGCGGTGGTGCGGCTGGGGTTGTTGAGGGGGCGCCAGGCGCGCTCTCCGGAGCCGGTCCAGAGCGCGAGGCCGTCGGAATCATGCACTTCGGGGCGCCAGTCGACGGCGGTCGATTTCGCGGTCTCCGAATACCAGTACATCGAGGTCAGGGGCGCGATGCCGAGCCGGGCGACGTCATTGCGCAGGAAGATCGCCTTCTCGATCTCCATGTCGACGCCCTTGCCGCGATGCATCCGGAAGCGATAGGCACCGGCGACGCTGGGGCCGGAGAGCAGGGCATAGACAACGACGTACTCGGCCGAGGCCTGCGGCGTCTCCAGCCAGATATGGGTGAAATCCGGAAACTCCTCAGGCTTGCCGCCGACGGCCGGATCGATGGCAAGGCCGCGGGCAGACAGGCCATATTGATAGAGTTCGCCGATGGCGCGGAAATAGGAGGCGCCGAGGAAGGCGACCCAGTCATTCTTCTGCCAGTCGAGCTTCTCGCCCTTGCGGCCGGGATGTCCGGAGCGGCTCTCCTGGAAGCGGAAACCCGCGAAACCCGCTCCCGCCGGCAATTGGCGCGCCGGTGAATCCGCCGGCATCTCGAAATAGCTCTCGTCATAGACGATTTCGCGCGCCTTGCCGCTGTCCAGGACATGCATGCGCACCGGCTTCTGGAAGTAGCGGCCGAGATGGAAGAAGGTCACCGGCCAGGGCGAGGGACCGTTCGCCCACAAGGCCATCTCCGGCTTGAATTTGATCTTGCCATGGGCGTCGTAATCGATCCGCTCCAGGATATCGGCGCGCGGCGGCGGGGGCGGCGCATAAGGCTTGTTCGCGAGGTCGCGGGCGCGCGCCTTCAGCCCTTCGAAGCTGAACGCCTCAGCCTCGCCGAGCTTCAGCCCCTGCTGCGCCAGGGCTGCCGGTGCGAAGCCGAGCGCGGCGAGCGCCGCCGTGGCGCTTGCGCCGGCGAGCAGCGTGCGGCGGTCCAGGGAAGGCGATTTCGTGCGGGCTTGCATGGTTGGACGGATCTCGGAAGGCTTCTGAGGGAATATTGTCCGGGCTAACCTGTCCAAAGGGCAAGGGCAACCAGGCTCGGGAGCCTGCCGGATGCACCGGAAAAATGGCGAAAGCGTCACGGGCGCGCGGCGGAGCTGCCCCGGCAATGCATTTCCTGGGCTTTCCTTGTCTCAACGGGCCGTTCTACAAGGGTTAAAGCCTGGCCGCTCGTGCTGGGAACTAAGGTTCTGGGAGGATCCATGAAGACGCTGTTTCGCGGCCGGTCTCTGGCCGGTATCGCTACCGCCTTGCTGATCGCCGCTGCTCCTGCGGGCGCTCGCGCGCAAGAGTTCGTCAACGTGCTGACCGGAGGCACCTCCGGCGTCTATTATCCGATGGGCGTTGCCCTCTCGAAGATCTACGGCGAGAAGATTCCGGGCACCCGCCCGACGGTGCAGGCGACCAAGGCATCAGTCGAGAACCTCGTGCTCCTGCAGCAGGGGCGTGGCGAACTCGCCTTCACGCTCGGCGATTCCCTCGATGCGGCCTGGAAGGGCGATGAAGATGCCGGCTTCAAGAGCCCTCTGAAGAAATTGCGCGGCATCACCGCGATCTATCCGAATTTCGTGCAGATCGTTGCGTCCAAGGAAAGCGGCATCAAGACGCTCGCCGATCTCAAGGGCAAGCGGCTTTCGGTGGGAGCCCCGAAATCCGGCACCGAGCTGAATGCGCGCGCGATCCTCGCGGCGGCAGGCCTGGCCTACAAGGACCTTGGCAAGATCGAGTATCTGCCCTTCGCCGAATCGGTCGAGCTGATGAAGAACCGCCAGCTCGACGCGACGCTTCAGTCGGCGGGCCTCGGCGTGGCCTCCATCCGCGATCTCGCATCCTCGGTCGAGATCGTCGTCGTCGAAGTGCCGAAGGCGGTCATCGACAAGGCCGGAGCGCCTTTCGTCAGCGCGACCATTCCCGCCAACACCTATGGCGGCCAGGCGGCCGCGGTGAACACGGCGGCAGTGGTGAACTACCTCGTCACTCATGAGGGGGTGAAGGAGGAGCTCGTCTACCAGATGACGAAGAATATCTTCGATAATCTCGGGGAACTTGGCGCAGCGCACTCGGCCGGCAAGGCGATCAAGCTCGAGAGCGCGCTCGAGGGCATGCCGGTGCCGCTGCATCCGGGCGCGGCGCGCTATCTGAAGGAAAAGGGCCTCAAGGTCGGGTCCTGATCAGCTCTCGCATTTAACTCTCCCGGCGCTGGCCTTCGGGCAGGCGGCGCCGGCGCATGCGCACGCCATTGAGGATATGCGACGCGATGACGAGTCAGACGGACCAACTGCACGCGCTTTCGGGAGCGAGCGAAACGCCGGTCGAGAATGCGGCGCTCGACARTTTCGAGCACGGCTTTCCGCCGGGTTTCGGGCCCGGCCGCTGGGGCTTGCTAGCCTATGCCGTCGCGCTTGCATTCGCCTGTTTCCAGATCGCGATCTCAGCCTGGCATGTGCTGCCGAGCCAGGCGGTGCGCGGCATCCATGTCGGCTTCCTTCTGCTGCTCAGTTTCGGCCTCGTCGCCAATTTCAAGGCGAAGACCAATGCAGGGCGCTGGGCTGGCTGGGCGCTGGGTGTCATCGGTTTCGGTGTCGGCCTCTATCAGCTCGTCTTCTACGCCGATCTGATCCTGCGCGATGGCGATCCCTCGACCGCCGATCTTGTGGTCGGAACGCTGCTGATCGTTCTCATCTTCGAGGCCGCGCGGCGGCTGATGGGCAATGCCCTGCCGATCATGTGCGGTGTGTGCCTGCTTTACTGGTTCTTCGGCCAGTACCTGCCGTCGCCGTTCAACCATCGCGGCTACGGTTTCGATCAGATCATCGGCCATCTGTCCTTCGGCACTGAGGGGTTCTACGGCGTGCCGACCTATGTGTCGGCGACCTATATCTTCCTCTTCATCGTCTTCGGCTCCTTCCTGGAGAAGGCCGGGATGATCCACCTCTTCAACGACGTTTCGCTTGGGCTCTTCGGCAGCGCGCGTGGGGGGCCCGCCAAGGTCGCGGTGTTCTCCTCCGGCCTGATGGGCATGATCTCGGGCTCGGGTGTCGCGAATGTCGTCACGGTCGGGCAGTTCACGATCCCGCTCATGATCAAGTTCGGCTATCGGCGCGCCTTCGCCGCCGGAGTCGAAGCCACTGCCTCGATGGGCGGGCAGATCATGCCGCCCGTGATGGGGGCGGCCGCCTTCATCATGGCCGAGACGCTGGGCGTGGATTATTCGGAGATCGTCAAGGCCGCAGCAATCCCGGCAGTGCTCTATTTCGCCTCGGCGTTCTGGATGGTGCATCTCGAGGCAGGCAAACACGGCCTCAAAGGCATCGAGCGGCGCTTGCTGCCCAGCCCGCTCAAGGCCCTGCGCGAGCGCTGGTATCTGGCGCTGCCGCTCGCCGTGCTGGTCTTCATGCTGTTCCACGGCTTCACCCCGCTCTTCGCCGGCACGATCGGGCTAGCGCTGACCGTCGGCCTGCTGCTGGGCACCGGTGTCGCGCTCGGGTTCAAGACGATGACGCTGCGCGTGATCTTCTGGGTGGGCCTCGGCCTGATTGCGGGGGCGCTGCTGCGCAACGGGATGGACGTCAGGGTTGTCGCGGGGCTGATCGCCGGTTTGATCGCCCTGAACGCCCTCACCATCGGCGGTCGCGCCACGCTGGTGATCTGCCGCAATGCGCTGGCCGATGCGGCCAAGACCGCGCTGCCTGTGGGCATTGCGTGCGCGATCGTCGGAACCATCATCGGCCTGATGACGCAGACGGGCATCGGCACGACCTTCGGCGCCTGGGTCATCGGGCTCGGCAAGACCAGCCTGTTCCTGGCATTGGTCCTGACGATGATCCTGTCGATCCTGCTCGGCACCGGGATCCCGACGATCCCGACCTACATCATCGTGGCAGCCTTGGCGGCTCCGGCGCTAGAGCAGCTTGGCGTACCGCTGATCGTGAGCCACATGTTCGCGTTCTACTACGGCATCATGGCCGATCTCTCGCCGCCCGTGGCCCTGGCGGCACTCGCGGCGGCGCCGATCGCGAAGGAAAACCCGGACAAGATCGGCTGGGAAGCGATGCGGGTCGCGCTGGCGGGCTATGTTATCCCATTCATCGCGGTCTATTCGCCGGCGCTGATGCTGCAGCAGGGCGATCCGATGTCGGCCCTGATCGGCTTCTGGCCTTCGGTGATCTATGCCGTCTTCAAGGCCAGCGTCGCCATCGGTCTCTTCGGGATCGTTGCCATCGGCTATCTGTTCGACCGTCTCAACGTGACGGAACGCATCCTCGCCTTCGTAGCAGCGGTGTTCCTGTTCGGAGAGTTCGCCTATAGCGACGCACTCGGCTATCTGCTCGCAGCCGCGTTGGTCGGGCGTCACTGGTGGGAGACGCGCGGCCAGCGGGCGAGCAGCACAGCGTGAGCCTGTGCCTGGCGGCCGGCGCACTCGTCGTGGCGCTCGGCGTCGACGAGATCACGCTCGGCTGGCGGCACTCGGTGCAGAAGACGCTGTGGGAAGAGGTCTGGAGGGAGACGCCAGACGGTCTGCGGCTCGTCGAGGCCCGCATCGAAGGGTCAGGGGCGGGCATGGACCCGCCCGACGGCGCGAGATTGCGCGATGGCTTCTGGCGCTGGACGCCGGCCTTGCCGGCACTACCCGAGGTCGTGATGCGGCGCTCAGGCGCGACGGCGGACTGGACGATTTGTGTCGGGGCAGCTTGCCGGCCAATGGGCAGCTATCTGCCCGAAGAGGCCGATCCGGTCGTTCTCAAACCCTGCGGCTGAGGCCGTGTGGCTGAGTTCAGTGGCGCTCGCCGATATGCTCGAACTTGAACACGCGACGCATGAAGGCGAGCATCCCGTAGGCCGCGAAGCCCGAGAACAGCGCCATCAGGATATAGCCGACGATATGGCCGAGCTCGAAAAGCCCGGCGAGGGCCCAGCCCGATGCCAGTGCGACGCCGAAGAGCTCGACGGCGATCAGAATGCCGAGCGAGATCACCATGATCATGGTACGCCAGGTGCCACTCTCTTCAGCCATGTTCGTTCCTTGAGAATTCATGCGCGCTACGACCTAGCCGACGCGCTGCCGGCATGCAACAAAATCGCGCCACTCGGCAAATGGTTGCTCCCGGCTGGATTGAAATCCCCCTGATGATCGATACGCCYGTTTTCTCCACTGGTGCTGCAGCTGCGCCCCATCGCCTTGCCTCGGAAGCCGGGCGCGCCGTTCTCGCCGAGGGGGGCAATGCGATCGAGGCGATGGTGGCGATGGCGGCCACCATTGCCGTGGTCTATCCGCATATGAATGCCATTGGTGGTGACGGGTTCTGGTTGGTGCATGAGCCCGGCGGCAAGGTGCATGCGATCGAGGCCTGCGGCCCGGCGGGCGCATTGGCGACGATCGAGCGCTATCGCGAGAAGGGGCATGACAGCATCCCCTCGCGCGGCGCCGATGCGGCGGTGACGGTTGCCGGTGCGGTCGGCGGTTGGCAGGCCGCTCTGGAACTGGCGAAGGCACTCGGCGGGAAAATGCCGGTGCGCGATCTGCTCGCCGATGCGATCACACATTGCGACGCCGGTTACGCCGTCTCGGACTCCGAGCTGAGAACCTGGCCGCAAGAGGCAGAGGCGACAAAGCTGGCTCCCGGTTTCAGCGACTTCTTCTGGCCGGACGGCGAGCGGCCGACGGCGGGTGCGCGCCGGAAGCCGGATGCGCTCGGGGGTACCTTCAAGCAGCTGGCCGATGCCGGGCTTGACGATTTCTACCGCGGCGATATCGGCCGGGAGATCGGCGCCGATCTTGAGGCGATGGGCGCGCCGGTTACACGGGCGGATCTCACCGCTTTCAAGGCCCGCGCCGTCCAGCCGCTGTCGATGAAACTGCCAGGCCTAACCGTCTATAATTTCCCGCCTCCGACCCAGGGGCTCGCCTCGCTGTTGATCCTCGGCATCTTCGAGAAGCTCGGCGTGACGCGGGCGGAGGGTTTTGACCATCATCACGGGCTGGTCGAAGCGACCAAGCGCGCCTTTGCCATCCGCGATCGGCAGATCACCGACCCTGCCCATATGAAGGCGGATCCTGCGAGCTTCCTCACCGAGGCGGCCCTCGCCCGCGAGGCGGCGGCGATCGATCGCAAGCGGGCCGCGAGCTGGCCCTTCGCGCCTCGCGAGGGCGACACGGTCTGGATGGGCGCTATCGACGGCAACGGGCTCGCCGTCTCCTATATCCAATCGATCTATTGGGAATATGGCTCGGGATGCGTCCTGCCCAAGACCGGCATCCACTGGCAGAATCGCGGCGTCTCCTTCTCGCTCGACAAGGCCGCGCTGAATCCGCTGGCGCCGGGCCGCAAGCCCTTCCACACGTTGAATCCGCCGCTCGCCCGCTTCGATGACGGGCGCGTGGTTTCCTATGGCGCGATGGGTGGTGACGGCCAGCCGCAGTTCCAGGCGCAGATCCTGACGCGCTATCGGTTCGGCCAGAATCCCGCGACCGCAGTCGATGCGCCGCGCTGGCTCTTCGGCAAGACCTGGGGTGCCGGTTCGCTTTCGCTCAAGCTGGAAAGCCGGTTCGATCCGATGCTGCTCGCGAGGCTCACTGCCGCCGGCCACCCGGTCGAGGAGTACAGCGAAGCCTATGCCGACAGCTTCGGCCATGCCGGCATGCTGGTGAAACATCAGAAGGGCCAAGTCGAAGCGACGCATGATCCGCGCTCCGATGGCGATGCGAGGGGAGTTTGAGCTTGATGGTCAAGGACGATCCCTTCCGCTGTTTCATGCCCTATCCGGACGCGCCGGTTAAGAACGCGCCGGATGGCCCGCTCGCCGGACTGACGCTCGCGGCCAAGGACCTGTTCGACGTCAAGGGTTACCCCACGGGGGCGGGTTCGCCGACGGTRCTGGCGCAGTCGGGGATCAAGACCAAGACGGCGCCGATCGTGAAGGCGCTGCTGGATGCCGGGGCTCGCTTCGTCGGCAAGACAATCACCGACGAACTCGCCTTTTCGATGAATGGCAAGAACGCGCATTTCGGCGCGCCGATCAATCCGGCTGCGCCCGACCGCATCACCGGCGGCTCGTCTTCGGGCTCGATGGCGGCCGTTGCCGGCAAGCTTGCCGATATCGCGCTTGGCTCCGACACTGGCGGCTCTGTCCGCGCGCCGGCGAGCTATGGTGGGCTCTTCGGCATCAGGCCGACACATGGCCGACTTTCACTGAAGCGGACCTGGCCGCTGGCCGAGAGCCTGGATACACCGGGCTGGTTCGCGCGCGACGGCAAGACCTTTGCCCGCGTCGCCGATGTCGTGCTCGGCAAGGATCGGTCGGTCCTACCGGAGATCCCGCGTCTCCTGCTGGCACAGGACATGTTTGCGCAAGCGACGCCGGATGCCGAGAATGTGCTGCGCAATGTCGTGCAGCGCGCGATGCCGCTGATGGGTCAGCCCGAGACCGTCAAGGTCGCGCGCGATATCGATGCGCTCTATTGGGCGTTCCGGTGGGTGCAAGGGCGCGATGCCTGGAACGCCGACGGCGCGATGATCGAGCGGTTCCATCCGCCGCTCGGACCGGGCGTCGCCGAGCGCTTCGCCTTTTCGAAATCAGTGAGTGACGAGGACTACGCCAAGGGCGAAAGTCTGCGCAAGGCCTTCCGGACCAAGCTTGCGCGGCTGCTGGGCTCGGACGGTGTCTTGATCCTGCCGACGGTGCCGGATATCGCGCCGCTGGTCAGCGCGACCGAAGGCGAGCTGGAGGATTTCCGCAACCGGGCTCTGCGGCTACTCTGCCTGTCCGGGCTCTCCGGCTTTCCGCAGGTGACGATTCCGGCGGCGCAGCGCGACGAGGCGCCACTCGGCCTGTCGCTGATCGGGCCGAAGGGCTCGGACAAGTCGCTGGTGCATTTCGCCGTCAAGTTCGAGCGGGCGGCACGGATCAGGATCGCGTGAGGAGGCTGCCATGAGCGGGCACGATC
>NZ_JBFTZN010000071.1:0-22843 GCF_056406775.1 Allobosea sp. P1_A7 | reverse complement strand
CTCCGACCCGTGCCTCCAGATCCACATAGGAAAACAGCGATCCAGAGCGCTCATCCGACCCGCGCATCAAATGCCCCCAGCCAACTCCTCTAGCCGAGTGAATCACGCCAAACGCCGCCCCGCTACAGACTTTTTCAACAGCCTGCTAGGCTTACCTAACGAAGTTGCCGCCAAGCTCGTCATCGATATGGGCGCGGATGATCTCCTCGAAGCTCGCTTCCGCCTTGAAGCCGAGCGCGGTCGAACGCTGCGGGTTGAAGTTGCGCGGCCAGCCGGCAACGATGCCATCGATGACCGGGTCCGGAACCCGCTTGATCCGCTTCACCACATTCTCGCCGGCGACCTTGCGCAACGCCTCGATCTGCTCCGCCACCGTGCAGGAATAGCCGGGCATGGTCAGGGTGCGGCGAGGCCCGATGGCGCCGGTATCCATCGTCGCGGCATGGATGAGGAAGCCGACGGCCGAACGCGGCGAGGCATGCCAGTGCCGGACCTGATCGGAAACCGGCAGCACCGCCTCTTCACCGTTCAGCGGCTCGCGGATGATGTTGGAGAAGAAGCCGGACGCGGCCTTGTTCGGCTTGCCCGGACGCACGCAGATCGTCGGCAGGCGAATTCCGACGCCATCGAAGAAGCCACGGCGGGAGTAATCGGAGAGCAGCAGCTCGCCGATCGCCTTCTGCGTCCCGTAGGAGGTCAGCGGCGTGGTGAAGAACTCGTCCTCGATCTTCTCATGGAAGGGCGCACCGAAGACCGCGATCGAGGAGGTGAAGACGACACGCGGCTTGTAGCCGCCGCCGACCTTTCGGATCGCTTCGAAGAGATGGCGCGTGCCGTCGAGATTGATCCGGTAGCCCTTGTCGAAATCGGCCTCGGCTTCGCCCGAGACGATCGCCGCGAGATGGACGATCAGGTCGGGGCGGGAAGCGATCAGCGACTCGGCCTCCCCCTCGTTCGACATGTCGGAGACGACGACGTCGAAGATGAAGGGCGCTGCGGCTGGCGCGCTTGCAGCGACGACATCCTGGGCCGTGATCTTGGTGACCGGCTTGCCGCCGAGCTGACCGTCATGGGCCAGTCTTTCGATGAACTTGCGGCCGACCATGCCGGCGCCACCGAGAACGAGAATATGCATGGGGATTTCCTGGTGCTTGTTGTTGATCAGTGTGGCAGGCGCCCGCCGAGTTCATCTTCGATATGGACGCGGATGATCTCGTCGAAATCCTTTTCGGCCCGGAAGCCGAGCCCAAGCGCGCGCCTGGCCTCGAAGCCGGTCGGCCAGCCGGCGACGATCTCGGTGACTGCCTTGTCCGGAGCACGGCGGATCAGATTGACCGCCTTCTCGCCGGCCACGCGCCGCAGGGCCGCGATCTGCTCCCCGACCGAGCAGAAGACGCCCGGCATGGTCAGATTGATCCGCGGACCGAGGGTTTCGCGGTCCAGCCCGGCAGCATGGAGCAGGAAGCCGACAGCCGAACGCGGGCTCGCATGCGTGAAGACGAGATCGTCGCCGACCGGCAATGACGCCTCCAGCCCGACCAGCGGCTCGCGGATGATGCTGGAGAAGAAGCCCCCGGCCGAAGCATTCGGCTTGCCTGGGCGTACCGCGATCGACGGGAAGCGGATTCCGACACCGTCGACGAAACCCCGCCGCGTGTAATCCGCAAGCAGCAACTCGCCGACCGCCTTCTGCGTCCCGTATGAGGTCAGCGGCGTGGCATGGAACTCGTCCGGAATCACCGCCGGATAGGGCGCACCGAACACGCCGCTCGACGAGGTGAAGACGAGACGGGGCACATAGGAGCCGCCATCCTTCCGTCCTTCCCGGCGGATTGTCTCGAGCTGGCTCAGGGTCCCGTCGAGATTGATCCGATAGCCCTTGTCGAAATCTCGCTCGGCCTCGCCGGAGATGATCGCAGCAAGATGGAAGATCACGAGCGGGCGGGCCCCGATCAGTTCCGCGGCGATGGCGGGATCGGCGAAATCCTCGGTGCGGATCTCGATCTCGCCGTCAAAGCCCCCGGGCGTCTCCGGCGTAACGACATCGGTCAGCGTCAGCTTGCTGATGGCCCTGCCGGCGCAAGCACCGTCAGCCGCCAGCTGCGCTGCGAGCTTGCGGCCGACCATGCCGGCCGCACCTGTCACCAGGACGTGCATCGACGCGCCCTTCCCTGCGTCAGAGCGCGAAGCCACCATCGGCGAGATGAATCTGCCCGGTGGTGTAGCTCGACTCGTCGGAACCCAGATAGACGGCAAGCCAGGCGATTTCCTCGGCCGTGCCAAGCCGGCCCATCGGCTGGCGGTCGACGAAGGCCTGACGCGCAGCCGCCTCGGTCGTCTTCGTCACCTTGGCGAGATCGGCGATGCGCTGGTCGAGCGAGGGCGACTGGATCGTGCCCGGGCAGATTGCGTTCGCGCGAATGCCTTTCTTGATGTAGTCGGCGGCGACTGCCTTGGTCAGGCCGATCACGGCCGCCTTGGTCGCGCCATAAGCATAGCGGTTTGGAATGCCGCGCACCGAGCCGGCGCCCGAAGCGATATTCACGATGGAGCCCGCGCCCTTCGACAACATCCCCGGCAGGAAGGCCTTGGTCGTGCGGTGCATCGACTTGACGTTGAGGTCGAAGGAAAAATCCCAGGCCTTGTCGTCGCAGTCCAGAACGGTGCCGTGGTGAACGAAGCCGGCGGCATTGACCAGGATGTCGATCGGTCCGACCTTCTCGGCGAAAGCGTCGACGGCCTTGCTCGAAAGCACGTCGAGCTTACGCTTCTTCGCCTTCGGGATTCCCTCCAGCAGCGCAACATCCTTGTCCGTTGCCCAGACCGTCGCGCCTTCCCTGACGAAGGCTTCCGCGATCGCCCGGCCGATGCCCTGCCCCGCGGCCGTGACGACGGCGACCTTGCCCTTCAAACGTCCTGCCATGTCCTTGGTCCTCTTGTTAAGCCGGCTTATTGTCAGAGCTGCTTGCGCATATGCGTCAGGCGCCGATCGGCCAGATCAGTGTGATGGGTAACCGCGAAACCCAGGCGCTCATACCAGGCGATGCGCTCGGTCAGTTTCGCGTGGGTGTAGAGATGCACCGAACCAAAGCTGAGTGCGGCGGCGCGCTCGTCGGCAAAGCGCATCAGCAGCAGACCGAGCTTGCGCCCTTGTGCCCCTGGGGAGACCGCCACGCTCCAGATCGTGAAATCGTCCGGAGAGATCTCGAGAACAAGCGCGGCATCCAGCCCGTTGTCGCCGTCGACCAGCCAGACCTCATGCTCGGCCACGACCTGCGCATAATCGGCGATCCGCGGGAGCGAAGGCACGCCGATAATGGCCTCGTTCGGCGTATAGGCTGCGCTCTTCAGCGCCCTGATGGCGGGAATGTCGCCGGATGACGCCCGGCGCAAGGACAGCCCATCGATCCCGCCCAGCATCTGGTTGAAGGTCCCGAGCGCCAGCTTCTGCCGGCCCTCGGCGTCGAAATTCGCGGGATCCAGCCAGCGCTGGAAGCCTTGCGCCCGCACCGGCCATTCGCTGTCGAGGATCGAATACCAGGCGGTGTCGCGATTCCTGCCCTTCACCACCATGTGCTGGCGGAACAGGCCTTCGTACTGAAAGCCGAAGCGAAGCGCTGCTCGCTTCGACGGTTCGTTCAGGGTGTTGCACTTCCACTCGAAACGGCGATAGCCGAGCGAGAATCCGTAGGCGCCGCACAGATAGATCGCCTCGGTCGCAACCCGGGTCTTCTGCAGGCTCGGCGAATAGGTGATGTAGCCGACCTCGAAGACGCCATGCTCGGGCCTGATCTCCATCAGCCAGAGATGGCCCTTGGCCTTGCCGTCGGCCCTGTCAATCACCGCGAACGGCACGATGCCGGCCTTCGCCGCCATCGTCGTCAGCAGCTCGCGATAGCTTTCGCGATCCTGCGGCGGATGGGCCGGCATCCAGGTCCAGATCTGATCATGCCCGCCATTGGCCTGCCAGATATCGTCAAGATGCCGGTCCGGATCGATCGGCTCGAGCCGACAATAGCGCCCTTCCAGTACCTTGGCCGGCGGAAAGGGCGGTGCTTTCCAATCAGGCGAAAGGGTCATGATTTCCCCCGCGCATGCCAGGCGGAGAGATCGAGCGAGATATTCCAGCCAGCACCGAGCTCGGCAGCGGCCGCATGGGCAAGCGCTGAACCCTCCGCCTCCCAGACAAGCCGCTCGACCTCGTTCGCGAAGGCCGACGCCGCCTCGTCCTCTTCATCGTAGATCGCGTCGAACGCATCCATCCAGACTTCCAGCCGATCGCCGAACGCCTCGGAGAGACCGGCGTCCTCAGCGTCGATCGCCTTGCGCCTGCCCTTGGCGGCGATCATCCAGAGGCCGCTTCGCCCGAGCCATTCGGGCGCAATGACGAGTTCGCTGCTCACGAGCGCGCCTTGAGGTCGTCCTCGAAGAAATTGTTAAGCGGGACCGACGGCCCGTTGCCGGCGAAGCCTGCAAAACTGCCCTGCTCGGTGATCAGGCGTGTCGCCTCGATGAAGGCAGCCCAGGCCGCGCGCGCCAGCGCCGCGCCGATCGAGATGCGCCGGACACCAAGTGCGGTGACATCAGACACCGTCAGGCCGAAATCGCCATAGATCAGCGCATTGACCGGCTTGCTGCCGGCAGCCGCGACAATCGCGGCGATCTGCTCGCGGGTCTTTGGCCCGGGCGCATAAAGCACATCGGCGCCCGCCTCGGCATAGGCGGCAATGCGCCTGACCGATTCGTTCAGCGGGTCGTCATGGCCGGTGAGGAAGCACTCGGCACGCGCCGTCAGCAGAACGCCGGAGCCGGTCTCGTCAATCGCCCGCCGCGCCGCGCGGATCCGCTCGACCGCGAGCTCGAAAGGATAGAGCGGGACGTCATCACGGCCAGTCGCATCCTCGATCGAGAGTCCGGCGACACCGGTCGCCACACAGGCTTTCACATTGAGCGCGACATCGGCCGGTCCGTCGGCATAGCCGTTCTCGAAATCGGCATTGATCGGCAGGTCGGGTACGGCTTTCACCATATCCGCGATATGAGCGAGCATCATGTCGCGCGGCACGTCCTGATCAGCCCGCCCCTGCGTGAAGGCGAAACCGGCGCTGGTCGTGGCCAGTGCCCTGAAACCCTGCCCGCGCAGCCAGCGCGCCGAACCGACATCCCATGGGTTCGGCATGACGAAGCAGCCAGATTCGTGAAGTGCACGAAAGGCGGCGATCTGCGGACTGTCGGTCATTTTAAATCGTTTCAGATGCGAGTTGGCCGAGCGATGCCCCATACTGTCCGGGCGCGTGCCGTTTGTCAGCCCTTCACGTCATGCGTCAAGGCTCGGCGCCGATGCGCAACCGGCATGGAGGCCGATCAATAGGCTGCAATCAGCTCGTAGATGAAAGCCGTGAGACCGGCCGGGCCCGGGATCCCGGAGGCAAGAGCACCGCGCAGGAGCGCAGGCAGTGCCTCCCGGTCTGTGCCGCTGAGCAGGGCAATGCCATGCGCTGCACTCGCATCCTGCGTTGTGGGAAAGGCGGGATGGGGCCTGGCCGCCAGGGCAACGCCTGTTCGGACCGAGAGGACGCCAGAACGCCCGATCAGGTCCACTAGGCTCGGTGGCGGCACCGCCTCTTCACCCCTGCCCTGCCATGTCACTCCAGCGAGATAGCGGCCGAGGCCACGCCCGGCCCGGCCCGTCTCACGATAGACAGAGCGGCTGAACGCCCCCATGGCCGGTCGCATCCTGCGCGTTTCCGGGGTCGGAGTGGCAAGCAGATCGAGATATTCGGGCGTCTCCAGTGCCTCTGCCGAGCCGAGGTCGTAGAGCGTCAGATAGCGGGCGGCGGCGCCACGCCCCCCGACGTAACGCTTCGCGGCGAGGAAGCCGGGCATCGTCAGCCGCTCCGGGACATGCTCGCCCCCGTGCCAGGCCTCGTAATCCGGGCGCATGGCCGGGTCGACGCTGTTGCCGATCGCCAGGAAGACTGGTCCGGGCCAATCGGCCGAACCTGACGGCATGCCCGTCATGGCCGCAGGACGATCTTGGATGCAATGCGACGGCTTGCTCTTGCAAAGGCGTCGAGCCCCGCTGCGAGCGGCCTCTCTTCACTGATCATCCGCCGGATGCGCTCCTGTTGCGCAGCCATGAGCGCGATCACCCGCGGCCACGTTGCCAATGGCGAGCGATAACTCCCGCGAATCTGCTGGTGCCGCCGCACGAGCGCCGTCAGGTCGATTGGCGCCGGACGGGGATGAATCCCGCAGATGACCAGGACACCGCGCAAGGCAAGCAGATCGATCGCCTCCGGCACCACTGCCGGTGCGCCCGCGGCCTCGATGATCAAGGTCGTCCCGGCCGTGTCAACCGTCTCGGGAAAGCCGAGTGCCTCGACGGTGGCGAGGCGGACCGCGTCGTCGCGCCCAGCCACGACAACCCGCGCTGCACCCGCCACCTCGGCGGCCAGCGCTGCCCCTTGCCCGATCGTGCCGGGCCCGATGACCAGCACCATATCGCCCGGTTTGACGCCGCCTGTATCCACGGCCTCGGTCGAAACCGTCATCGGCTCGGCGAGCGCCGCAACCGCATCATCGAGCGCATCGGGAAGGGCGATGCAGTTCTCTGCCGGAATGGCAGCAAGGGCTGCAAAGCCGCCATTGCGAGCAATGCCGATGCCGGTCCGCGTGGTGCAATCTTCTGCCCGCCCTGAGCGGCAGCGCTCACAACGCCCGCAGACGACGGAGGGACGCACCACCACGCGTGTTCCGACCGCGATTCCGTCGGTGCCTTCCCCGAAATGCCGGACGCGGCCGACGAACTCGTGCCCGAGCGTGACCGGCATTGCGGCCGCCATCGCTTCGTATCCGCCCGACCAGTCCGCGATATGGAGATCCGTGCCGCAGATACCGGCAGCCATAACCTCAAGCAGCACTTCGCCGGGACCGGCAGTCGGCTCGGATATCTCACCGAGCCAGAGCCCGGGCGCTGGGGCGGCCTTGCGAAGCGCGAGCATGAACCGCTCTCACTCGACCTTGATCGCAGCCGACTTGACCACCTTTGCCCAGGTTTCGGCATCCTTGGCCATGAACGCCGCGAGTTCGGCCGGCGTGCCGGGCGCCGGCTCGGCGCCGATCTCGACCAGGCGGGCGTTCACATCGGGCCGTGCCAAGGCCGCGTTGATCGCGGAATTGAGCACCTGCACCACTTCGGGAGCCGTTCCCTTGGGAGCGACGAGGGCCACCCAGGCCGAGAGGTCGTAGCCGGGATAGCCTTGCTCGGCGACAGTCGGCACATCCGGCAACAGCGAGGCACGCTTGCCCGTGGTCACCGCGAGCGCCTTCATCGTGCCGCCCTTGACGTGGCTAGAGGCGCCGGCAAGGGTCGAGAACATGACATCGATATTGCCGCTGATCGCATCGGTCAAAGCCGGCGCTTCGCCGCGATAGGGCACATGCTGGACCTTGGTATCCGAGACCAGGCCGAAGAATTCTCCAGCCAGATGCGCGACCGTGCCGGTGCCGCCCGAACCGAAGGTGATCGGCCGCTTGCTCGCCTGCCCATGCGCAGCCAGTTCCTTCATCGTATTGGCCGGATAGGATTTCCCGGCCGCAACAACGAAGGGCAGCTTCGCGATCATCGCGACCGGGACGAAATCCTTCTCCCAATCGAAGGGCACATTCGCCTTCAGCGCGGGATTGATCACCATCGTGGTCGGCGCAGCGAGCAGCGTGTAGCCGTCTGGCTCCGCCTTGGCGACGGTCTGGGAGCCGAGGATCGTGGCAGCACCGCCGCGGTTCTCGATGACGAAGCGCTGCTTGAGCACGTCGCCCGCCGCTTCGGCAACGACGCGCGTCACGACATCGACGCCACCACCTGCAGCAAAGGGCACGACGAGCTGCATGGCCCGCACCGGATAGGCCTGGGCCCGCGCCGGCCCGGCAGCCGTTGCCGCAAGCAGCCCGAGCGCCGCCGCCATCGCCTCACGCCTGCTCAGGGGGCCCGGCCGGGTGGGGGTAAGCGCCAACGGGTCCGTCATGATGTTTCCTCCTACTCTTATTGCAAACGACAAGGCCATCGATGGGGAGGGGCGACAACAGCGAATCCTGCGTCCCGCGATAGCCTGAGGCTATAGATCAGCCCCGACTTTTGAGATCTCGGCCCGCAACACCGTCTCGAAATGCTGGATCAGGCGGCTGCGCGCGCGTTCGACATTCCGATGCAGGAAGACCTCGTACTGGGCCGGGTGATCGAGCGGCAGGAGCGCGACCACATCGCGGTTGGCCGCCAGCGCGCTGAAACGGTCGACGATGGCAAGACCGAGCCCTGCCTCGGCAAGCGCAATCGCGGTTTCGGCGAAGCGGGCGACATGCGTCCGCTCCGGCACGACGCCACCGTCGCGCAGCACCGCGTCGACGACCTGACCATGCACGGATTGTGGCTCGAACACGATGATCGGGATGCCGGCCAGAGCCGAGGGCGACAGGCGCTTGGCCGAAGCCAGCGGCCAGTCACGCGGACACACGGCAACCGCCTTGCCGGTCCCGACCGATATGCTCCGGATTCCCGCATGAAGAATAGGGAACAAGGTGACGGCACCCTCGCCCTGAGCCGAGAGCAGATACTCCATCACCTGGCTGACCGACAGGATATCGAGATGCAGGCTGAGCCCGGGATGGTCATTCAGCAGGCTGGCGGCTGCGCGCGGGATCAGGACGCGGCCAATGCTCGGCGAAGCGCCGAGACGGAGCGAGCCGGTATCGGCGCGTGCCAGCCTGAGCGCCCGCGCCAAAGCGCCTTCGAGCTGGTCGAAGGCGATGTCGACCTCACCGAGAAGACGATGCGCCTCCGCCGTCGGCGTCAGGCGGCCGCCATGCCGGTCGAACAGGGCAAACGCGCAGATATCCTCGATCCGCCGCACCGTCTTGGTCACGGTCGGCTGGGCGATACCGAGATCGCGCGCCGCACCGACGATGGTGCGAGCGCGCATCACGGCGCGGAAGACTTCGATCTGCCTCAGCGTGAGCAGCAAAGCGGCGCGCTCCTCCGCCAGCGACGACCGACTAGTGATTGTCGCGCGGAACGCCGAACTTCTTGTGGATTTTCTGGTACTTGACCGCCGGCTTCAGCACCATGCCCTCGGAGAGCTCGCCAACGATCTTGCGCTGGATCTCCTGCCAGGGGGTCTGGCTCTTCGGATATTTGTAGCCGCCGGCCGCCTTCAGCGCGACGCGGCGCTCGTCCAGCTCCTTGTCGGAAATCAGGATGTCGGCCGTGCGCTTCTTCAGGTCGATGCGGACCTTGTCGCCGGTCTTCAGCAGCGCAAGTCCGCCGCCGGTCGCCGCTTCCGGCGAGGCGTTCAGGATCGAGGGCGAGCCCGACGTGCCGGACTGGCGGCCGTCACCGATACAGGCCAGCGCCGTGATGCCCTTCTTGATCAGGTAATCCGGCGGCCGCATGTTCACGACCTCGGCCGCGCCGGGGTAGCCGATCGGCCCGACGCCGCGAATGAAGAGCACGCTGTGCTCGTCGATCGCGAGCGACGGATCGTCGATGCGGTGGTGGTAATCCTCCGGTCCGTCGAAGACGATTGCCTTGCCCTCGAAGGCCATCGGGTCCTTCGGGTTCTCGAGATAGCGCTTGCGGAATTCCGGCGTGATCACGCTGGTCTTCATGATCGCGGAATCGAACAGGTTGCCGCGCAGATTGAGGAAGCCGGACTGCGCCTTCATCGGCTCGTCATAGGCCTTGATGACGCGACGATCGCCGGAGAAGAAGCCTTCGCAGTTCTCGGCCAGCGTCTTGCCGTTGGCGGTGATGGCGGGCTTGATCTTGCCCTTGGCGACGAGCTCGGCAACGACCGCAGGCACGCCGCCGGCGCGGTAGAAATCCTCGCCGAGATATTCGCCGGCGGGCTGCAGGTTGACCAGCAGCGGGATGTCGTAGCCGATCGCAGTCCAATCCTCGTTGTCGAGCTTCACGCCAATATGCTTGGCGATGGCGTTGACATGGATCGGCGCATTGGTGGAGCCGCCGATTGCCGAGTTGACGACGATGGTGTTCTCCAGCGCTTCGCGCGTCAGGATCTTCGACGGGATCAGGTTCTCCCAGACCATCTCAACGATGCGCTTGCCGGTGTGATAAGCCATCTCGTAACGGTCGCGATAGGGCGCCGGGATGGCGGCGCCGCCGGGCAGGGTCATGCCCATCGCCTCGGCCAGGGAGTTCATGGTCGAGGCCGTGCCCATGGTGTTGCAGTGGCCGGCCGACGGAGCCGACGACGCCACCAGATCGACGAAGCCGCGATAGTCGATTTCGCCGGCGGCCATCATCTGGCGCGCCTTCCAGACAATCGTGCCCGAACCGGTGCGTTCGCCGCGGAAATTGCCGTTCAGCATCGGCCCGCCCGGCAGCGCGATGGCGGGGATGTCGACCGTGGCGGCCGCCATGATCTGGGCCGGGGTGGTCTTGTCGCAGCCGGTCGTCAGCACGACCCCGTCGAGCGGATAGCCGTAGAGGATCTCGACGAGCGAGAGATATTGCAGGTTGCGGTCGAGGCTCGCGGTCGGGCGCTTGCAGGTTTCCTGGATCGGATGGATCGGGAACTCGAAAGGCACGCCGCCCATCTCGCGGATGCCGTCGCGGACGCGGGCGGCAAGCTCGATATGATGGCGGTTGCAGGGCGCGATATCGGAGCCTGTCTGGGCGATGCCGATGATCGGGCGGCCCGACTGCAGCTCTTCGCGCGACAGGCCGAAATTCATGGTGCGCTCGATATAGAGCGCGGTCATGTCGGCATTGGCGGGATTGTCGAACCAGGCCTTGGAGCGCAGCTGCTCCGGCTTGATCTTGCGGACCGACTTCCTTGCAGGCGTCTTGGCCATCCCCGTCATTCCCTCTCGCACCGGCGCGCAGCCTTCGCGCCGCGTCCGCCATGGTCTTTAAATCGATTTGACCAGCCAATCATGCCGATCGCCATGCGCGCGACAAGAGCCAAATTCGACCAAATCGCGTCACCTGCATTCTGCATACAGCACACAAATTACTTCGCCAATCCATGCAGATGCCGGCTGCGCAGGAAAGGTCGCCGCCCTGCAGTTTGCAAGTGTTCCAAATGCGCGGCCGCCCGGCGGCCGGTGCAGACGGCGGGCTTGCATCGCCGCTGCGTTTCCGGCCAAGACAGCGCACCACGACAGCGCAAGGCCCACGACAGGGCCGCCTCGTCGAGAGCTTGCAGAGGAAAACGCACCATGACGCTGCAGACCGTCTCCTCCTTCGCCCGGATCGGCGAGGAAAACGCTTTCGCCGTGCTGGCACGAGCGACCGAGCTGCAGCGCAAGGGCAAGGACATCATCAATCTCGGCATCGGCCAGCCCGATTTCCCGACGCCCGACCACATCGTCGAGGCCGCGGTGAAGGCGCTGCGCGACGGCCATCACGGCTATACGCCGGCCAATGGCATCCTGCCGCTGCGCGAGGCGGTCGCCGCCGACCTGCACAAGCGCTTCTCGGTCGACGTCTCGCCGGAAGAGGTGATGATCGTGCCGGGCGGCAAGGTCACCATGTTCATGGCGATCCTGATGTTCGGCGAGCCCGGCGCCGAGATCCTCTATCCCGATCCCGGCTTCCCGATCTATCGCTCGATGATCGAGTTCACCGGCGCGACCCCGATCCCGGTACCGATCCGCGAGGAGAACGGCTTTGCCTTCTCGGCCGAGGAGACGCTCTCGCTGATCACGCCCAAAACCCGGCTGCTGATCGTCAATTCGCCGGCAAACCCGACCGGCGGCGTCACGCCGAAGGCCGAGGTCGACAAGCTCGTCGCCGGGCTCAGCCGCTTCCCCGATGTCGCGGTGATGTCGGACGAGATCTACGACCAGATGCTCTACGACGGCGAGAAGCACGTCTGCCTGCTGAGCTATCCCGAAATTCGCGACCGGCTGATCCTGCTCAATGGCTGGTCCAAGACCTATGCCATGACCGGCTGGCGCATGGGGTTCTCGGTCTGGCCGAAGCCGCTCTACGACAATGCCCGCAAGCTCGCGGTCAATTCGCATTCCTGCGTCAACGCCCCGGCGCAATGGGCCGGGCTCGCCGCACTCACCGGCCCGCAGGACGCGGTGCATGCCATGGTCGCCGAGTTCGATCGGCGCCGGAAGGCGGTGGTCGCTGGCTTGAACGCCTTGCCCGATGTGTCCTGCGCCGTGCCGAAGGGCGCCTTCTACGCCTTCCCGAATATCTCGAAGACCGGGTGGAAGGCGAAGAAACTGGCCTCCGCCCTGCTCGAGGATGCGGGTGTCGCGACGATCGGCGGGCCCGATTTCGGCATCCATGGCGAAGGCTATATCCGCCTGTCCTATGCCAACTCGCTGGAGAACATCGAACGCGCGCTGGAGCGGATGAAGAGCTTCCTCGCCAACGCGAAGGCAGCATGACGATGATCACCTGCCATTTGAGCTATATCGTCGATCCCTACCAGCTGCCGGCCTTCGAGGCCTATGGCAAGCTCTGGATCAGGCTGGTCGAGAAATTCGGCGGCAAGCATCACGGCTATTTCATGCCCTCGGAAGGCACGTCGAACGTCGCATTGGCGATGTTCAGCTTTCCGTCGCTTGCGGCCTATGAGGAGTATCGCACCGCCTCGTTCAAGGACGAGGAATGCCTGGCGGCCGTGGCGATGAACGAGAAGCACCGCTTCATCATCAGCTATGAACGCTCGTTCTTCCGACCGGTATTCGAAGACGATCAGGGTGCGCGCCGCGCACCCTGATCGCGCCGATTGGAACGGCGTCAGGCTTTCGCCGCGCTCGCGGCCGCGTCGATATTGGCGACCAGTTCGGCATCGAGCCCGACCGAGCCCGCAAGCCCGGCGAGGAAGTCCTTCTCCGCGGGCGTATCCGGATTGATGGCGATGCGAGCCGCCGTGTAGATCTGCGCCGCGAGTTCCGGCGTTTCCGCCGCTTCGGCGAGGACATCGACCGAAGCCGGATTGGCCATTTCATGGGCGAGCCAGGCATTGGCTTCCGGATCGAAACCGGCGTCGCGCAGGCCGCCGAGAATGGCATTGCGCTCCTCGGTGTCGATATGACCGTCGGCGGCAGCGGCTGCGATCATCGCCCGGATGAAGATCAGGGCCGTTGCCTCGCTTGCGGCCTCCGGCTCGAAACCGGTCCCGACTGGTGCCGGCAGAACCTCCTGACGCTTCAGATCGAGCAGGGGTTTGCCGGCTTGATGGTTCTGGTAGGCCTTGTAGGCGAGGCCGCCGATCAGCGCGAGGCCGCCGAGTTTCGCCGCAGAGCCGGCAACCGAACGCCCTGTCGAGGAACCGAAGAGCAAGGCGCCGAGGCCGCCGAGCACCGCAGTCGCCACGGCCGGATTGGTGCTGAACATCCCCTTGGCCTGTTCCAGCAACTGGTCGGGCGTCTTGCCGCCGGAGACCTGGCCGAGAACGTCGCTCGCCTTCTGCTCCAGCCCTGTCTGGCGCGCGGCATCCTGCATGCCCTGCGTCGCCTGGCCGAGCACGCTGCCGACGAGGCCGCCAATGCCGCCCGAACCACCGGCCTGCTGAACTTGTTGCGCCAGATTGCCCAGCATTCCGCCGAGCCCCCCGGACTGGCCGGCCTGCTGACCGGCTTGATTGCCGGCGCTGACCAGCGCGTCCAGCAGAGATTTTGCGTTGAACATCGAGAGGCTCCCTCGTTTAGGCCATTCACCGCAAAGCGGCGGCGTAACCTGCACCCGGGCCACGGGCTTCACAAGCCGCCCCGCATGGAAGGGAACCTTGACGCGATCATGACAAAGGCAACGGCAGGAGCCCCGGCTCCTTCAACGTCTCAAGCGCGATTTCCGAGCGGACCCGCGCGACGCTTTCATGCGGCATCAGGATCTCGTTGACGAAGCGCGAGAGCTCCTTGAGGTCGCCTACCGCAACCTTGAGCAGATAATCCGCCTCACCTGTCAGGGCATGCGCCTCCAGGATCGCGGGAGTCAGCTTGACGAGATCGCGAAAGCGGCGGGCATTGTCACGCGAATGCGTGTTCAGCGCGACATGGATGAAGACGGTCACCCCGAGCCCGACGGCTGCCGGATCGATCAGCGCGCGGTAACCACGGATCGTCCCCTCCTCCTCGAGCCGTTGGCGCCGGCGGGAAATCTGGCTCGCCGACAACCCGACCTTCTCGGCCAGCGCGCCATTCGTCAGGGAGGCATCCTGCTGGAGCGCATCGATCAAGCGCCAGTCGAAGGAATCGAGACCGCTCACATCACGCACCGTTGGTGACCTCCMTGCACGAACTGTGCGGATCTCGCGCCATGACGCGGCATTTTGCAAGCTCCTTGCCTTCGCCGTGCGCGACCATGTCGGCAATCATATCGAGAGGAGAACGCCATGGGTCCATTTCCGCACGACACCGCCCCTCCCGCTATTTCCGAGGCCAATCCGATGGGAACGGACGGTTTCGAGTTCGTTGAATACGCCCATCCCGAGCCAGAGAAGCTCGGCCCGCTCTTCCAGCAGATGGGCTTCACCGCCGTCGCCCGGCATCGCTCCAAGAAGGTCACGCTGTACCGTCAGGGTGACGTCAATTTCGTCGTCAATGCCGAGCCGGATTCCTTTGCCCAGCGCTTTGCGGCCGAGCATGGCCCCTGCGCTTGCGCCATGGCCTTCCGCGTCGTCGATGCCAGGCATGCTTTCGAGCGCGCCGTGTCGCTTGGCGCCGAGCCCTATGAAAGCAAGGTCGGCCCCGGCGAGATGCAAATTCCCGCCGTGAAGGGCATTGGCGGCTCGATCCTGTATTTCGTCGAGCGTTATGGCGCGAAGGGCTCGATCTGGGATGTCGATTTCGAGTGGATCGACGAGCCGGATCCGCACCCGGAGCAGGCCGGTCTCTATTACMTCGACCACCTCACCCACAACGTCCATCGCGGCCGCATGGACCATTGGGCGGGCTGGTATGGCAAACTCTTCAACTTCCGCGAGATCCGCTTCTTCAATATCGAGGGCAAGCTCACAGGCCTGATCTCGCGCGCCTTGACCTCGCCCTGCGGCAAGATCCGCATCCCGATCAACGAGTCGCTCGACGACAAGAGCCAGATCGAGGAGTACCTGCGCCAGTACAAGGGCGAGGGTATCCAGCACGTCGCGCTCGGAGCCCACGACATTTACGCCACCGTCGAGCAGCTGCGCCGCAACGCCCTGCCCTTCATGCCGGCGCCGCCGGCAACCTATTATGAGCGCGTCGAGGCGCGCGTTCCCGGCCATGGCGAACCGGTCGAGCGGCTGAAGGCCAACGGCATCCTGATCGACGGCGAGGGTGCGGTTGCGGTCGGCTCCAAGGAGGGCCGGATGAGCAAGGTCCTGCTCCAGATCTTCTCCGGCACGGTGCTCGGGCCGATCTTCTTCGAGTTCATCCAGCGCAAGGGCGATGACGGCTTCGGCGAGGGCAACTTCCGCGCCCTGTTCGAGTCGATCGAAGAGGACCAGATCCGTCGCGGCGTGCTGAAGGTCGAGGCGGCCGAGTAACCTCCGCGATCGCGGCACAGGACGCGGCGCCGCCCCCACGGCAGCGCCGCGTTTCGCTTGTCGGGGAGCCAAGACAAGCGTAGCATTTTCGAGAGCGCGCACGCAGCCAAGTGCGCGTCTCGAGGGACTGCCCATGTCGACAGCTGCGATTACGCGCGGTCATCAGGGTCCCTGGTGGACGCATCTCTACGTCCAGGTGCTGACCGCCATCGCGATCGGGGTGCTCGTCGGGCATTTCTATCCGCATACCGGCGAGGCGATGAAGCCGCTCGGCGACGCCTTCATCAAGGCCATCAAGATGATCATCGCGCCGATCATCTTTCTCACCGTCGTGCACGGCGTCGCGTCGATGGACGACATGAAGAAGGTCGGCCGCGTCGGCGTGAAGGCACTGCTCTATTTCGAGGTGGTGACGACGCTTGCGCTCATCGTCGGGCTCATCGTGATCAATCTCTGGAAACCCGGAGTCGGCATGAGTGTCGATGTCGGCGGGCTCGACACCAGCTCAATCACCGCGTTCACGGCCAAGGCGAAGGAGCAGAGTACCATCGGCTTCCTGATGGACATCATCCCGGCGACAGTGGTCGGTGCCTTCGCAACCGGCGAAATCTTGCAGGTGCTGTTCTTCGCCCTGCTCTTTGCCTTTGGTCTGCAGATGCTCGGCGAACGCGGCAAGCCGGTCCTGCACTTCGTCGACGATATCGCCCAGGTCTTCTTCAAGATCGTCGGCATCATCATGAAGGCGGCACCGATCGGTGCTTTCGGCGCGATGGCCTTCACGATCGGAAAATTCGGCATCGGCACGCTGCTGTCGCTGGGCAGCTTCATGGCCGCCTTCTACACGACCTGCCTCATCTTCATTTTCCTCGTGCTCGGCACGATCGCCCGGCTGCATGGCTTCAGCATCGTGAAGTTCATCGCCTACATCAAGGAAGAGCTGCTGATCGTGCTCGGCACCTCCTCCTCCGAGAGCGTCCTGCCACGGATGATCGCCAAGATGAGCTATCTCGGCTGCAAGGAGAATGTCGTCGGCCTGGTCATCCCCACCGGCTATTCCTTCAACCTCGACGGCACCTGCATCTATCTGACGATGGCCGCGATCTTTCTCGCCCAGGCTACCAATACCGAGCTGAGCCTGTCGCAGGAGATCGGCATCATCGCCGTGCTGCTGCTGACCTCGAAAGGCGCGGCCGGCGTCACGGGCTCCGGCTTCATCGTACTCGCCGCAACACTGGCCTCGGTCGGCACTATTCCCGTGGCGTCGATCGCCCTGATCCTCGGCGTCGACCGCTTCATGTCGGAGGCGCGCGCCCTCACCAATCTGATCGGCAATGGCGTCGCGACGATCGTCGTGGCGAAATGGGAAAATTCGCTCGACGAGCGTCGCATGCAGCGCATCCTCGCCAAGGAAGCCGATTACGACGCCGCCGAGCCCGAGCGCGTCGTGGCGGTCTGAGCGCTGCCAGATCATCGGACGGGATATCGTATCCAGTCCGATGATCTCACCTTTGTGTTTGCATCGGCTTTCCCGAAAACCGCGATCCACTTTTCGGGCCGATGCTTAGGGCGCGAGCTTGCGCAGCATCAGCGGTGCGCCCACCGCAGGGTCCTTGCGCCATTGGCCGTTCTCGAAGACGAGATCGACGCTGTGCCCCTTGCGTGCAACCAGCGAAAGGCGCCCGGCCGCATAGCGCCAACCGACGGGATCGAAGATCGTCAAGCCAGTATCGTCGCAGCGCCCGTCGAAACGGGCGGGAGCGCCACCCGGAGAATTTGCGGGGCCGGCCGCAAGCATGAGGCGACATCCCTCGCGGTTCTGCTGGCGCATCGTGACATAGCGGCCGGGCACGGCGTCGGTGGCAGGCGCGCCCGCAGGGTCGACGACGGTCGGCCGGGCCGCAGCGGTCGCGGCGCGCTCTGCCGCGCTCGGAGGCACCGGGCGCGCGCTGCGGGGATGATCCTTCGGATCCAGCAGATAGTCCTGCCCGTCCGTGCCCTTGCCATTCAGGCCGGCGCCGGACTTGCTGAGCGTGATCACGGCCTTGCCGGCCTCGTCATTCAGGCGCAGCCCGCCCCCCTCAGCCACACTCCAGGACACAATCTGCCCGATAATGGGCAATGCGCGGCGGCAGGTGGCAGGGAAGCGCAATTGCCGCCCCTGTCCCGACTGTTCCGCTCCAAGGGTAATGGTGCATTGGCGCGGCGCGCCGACCTGTTCGAGGTTCCAGGCACCGATCATGGGGCGAACGGTGTCAGGCGCGGTCTCCGCTCCCTTCGGAAGCGGCGGCTTCTGCGCCTGTACGGGCCCCGCGAAAAGGACGCCCGCCACAAGCGGCAGGCATCCGCGCCTCATCTGAACCAAAACGTGGTGTCTCAGGCTTTCTTCCATGGTGTCTCGGCAACCGGCGTCAGAGGACCCCTGCCATCGAACCATGAAACCAGGTTGTCGACCAGAAGCTGGCCCATCTGTTCACGCGTATGCACCGATGCCGATCCGACATGCGGCAACAGCACCACATGATCCATCGCGATCAGTTCGGCCGGCACGCGCGGCTCGTCCTCGAAGACGTCCAGGCCGGCCGAAAGGATGACCTTGTTCTTGAGCGCCTCGATCAACGCCTGTTCGTCGACCACCGAACCGCGGCCGACATTGATGACGATGCCATTGGGGCCGAGCGCCTTCAGGACGTCGGCATTGATCATGTGATGAGTCGCAGCGCCGCCAGGCGCAACCGAGATCAGGGTGTCGACATCGGCCGCCATCTCGATCAGCGAAGGATAGTAGCGATAGGACACATCCGCCTGGCGGGTGCGGCCATGATAGCTGACCGGCAGGCCGAAGGCCTCGATACGCTGCGCCACCGCCTTGCCGATTCGGCCGAGCCCAACGATGCCGACCTTGCGGGTCCGCAGCGAGGTCGTCAGCGGATAGGCCTTCTCCAGCCACTTGCCGGCGCGCAGGTACCGGTCGACCTGCGGCAGCTGGCGCACCGTCGCCAGGAGCAGGCCGAGTGCCAGGTCCGCAACCTCATCGGTCAGCACGTCCGGAGTATTGGTGACGATCAGCCCGCGCTCGCCGGCTTCCTTGGCATCGACGGTGTCGTAACCGACGCCGAAATTGGCAACGATCTCCAGTTTCGGCAGGGCGTCGAACAGCGTGCCATCGATCCTGACATGCGCGCCGCCCCCGGCGACGCCACGAACCTTGCCGCCGATCTCCTTCAGCATGGCGGTCCGGTCCTCTGCCTTCCAGAGTTCATGCACCGTGAAACGGGCCTTCAACTGGTCGGCAGCATAGGCCATCAGCGGGCCGGTCATGATGATGTCGGTCATATCGTGAACTTTCGTCGGGCGTGAGTGTCAGAGCGGCTGGCTTGATTTCAATTCTTTAAAACGATTAGATCGCGAAACCTCAAGGCCTCCGCCACGCGGCATCGGCAGAGCAGTACTACACGGGCTGCAGAGCGAGAAAAGCGCGTCGTTGTCATATGTAGTATGACTTATTCAGGCGATTTTCGGGGTGCTCTGCTGTCCGGCCCATGCCAGGAAGGTGAGCGTGGTGTTCAGGCTGTCCGTTACCAGCGCACTCATCCGGGCCGCGGCGAGATCGCCGTCCCGCTGGATGATCGCATCCAGCACCCGCTCGTGATCGAACAGCGACGTGACATAGAACCCCTGATCGTCTCCCGACTTCAGCAGCAGCGACCATTGGATCGTCGCCGAGACGACGCTTGCCAGACATTGCAGCGTCGAATTCTGCGCGGCAGCGAGAATCGCCTCGTGGAAAGCCAGGTCGGCACGAATGGTTGCCTCGGCATAGGGCGGGTTGTCGATCATGCCGTGATAACCCGCCTGGATTCGTACGAGATCGGCGGGCGTACGCCGCAGGGCCGCAAGGCGCGCTGCGCTCGGCTCGACAAAACTGCGCAACTCGAACAGGTCGCGAATGAATTTCTCGTTCGGGTCGGCCTCGAAATGCCAGGACAGCACGTCGGGATCGAGCAGGTTCCAGCCGTCGCGCGGCGCTACCCGCGTGCCGCTCTTCGGGCGCGCCTCGACCAGCCCCTTCGCCGTCAGGTACTTCACAGCTTCGCGATAGGCGGTGCGCGAGACCGAGATTTCGGATTTCAGATCGGCTTCGTTCGGCAACAGCTCGCCGGCTTTGAACGTCCCTGAAATGATCGCGACCGCGAGCTTCTGAGCCACCTGCCCGAACAGGCGGTCGGGATTCAGGGTCGTCGGCCGCGAAAAGTCGCGCACCCGCATCTGCTGGCGTCCTCACCCGTTTTCAATCGCGCCCAAGCCGCCGGAAGGCGGTTTCATTGGAGCGATTCCGGCGCTTGACACGCCTGTCCGTATCGTATGACTTTATCGTAGATGAAACCCGGCGCAACAGGCACTGCCTGGTCTGCGGCGCTTTTCGTCGGTCGGTCACGAGAAGCCGACAGCAGCGGCGGTGCGGAGTGCCCGGACACGGGACGATACCGGACCCCAGAGGAAACTTAAGTCCGGGAGAGGGTTCAGATGGCCTCAGTCCAGATCGCTGATGTGCGCAAGGCTTACGGCTCGACGCAGGTCATCCATGGCGTCGATATCGACATCAACGATGGCGAGTTCGTTATTCTCGTCGGCCCCTCGGGCTGCGGAAAATCGACCCTTCTGCGCATGATCGCCGGGCTGGAGAATATTTCCGGAGGCGAGATCCGCATCGGCCCGCGCGTCGTCAACGACGTGCCGCCGAAAGAGCGCGACATCGCCATGGTSTTYCAGAATTACGCGCTCTATCCGCACATGACAGTGGCCGACAACATGGCCTTCTCGATGAAGCTGCGGAATGCCCCCAAGGCCGAGATCGACGAGCGCGTCAACAAGGCTGCCGGCATTCTCGGCCTCAACAAGCTGCTCGACCGCTATCCGCGCCAGCTTTCGGGCGGTCAGCGCCAGCGTGTCGCCATGGGCCGCGCGATCGTGCGCGATCCGCAGGTCTTCCTCTTCGACGAGCCGCTTTCGAATCTCGACGCCAAGCTGCGCGTGCAGATGCGCACTGAGATCAAGGAACTGCATCAGCGTCTCAAGACCACGACGGTCTATGTCACGCACGACCAGATCGAGGCCATGACCATGGCCGACAAGATCGTCGTGATGCATGACGGCATCGTCGAGCAGATGGGCGCTCCGCTCGACCTCTACGACCGGCCGAACAACCTTTTCGTCGCGGGCTTCATCGGCTCGCCGTCGATGAACTTCCTCAAGGGCAAGATCACCGCGGCCGGGTTCGAGACCGAGGGCGGCGTGATCTGGCCCATCGGGCAGCATCCGGCTGACTCGAACGGCAAGGCCGCGGTTTTCGGCATCCGTCCGGAGCACCTCCAACTCAACCCCAACGGCCTCAAGGCCGAGGTCGTGGTCATCGAACCGACCGGCTCCGAGACGCAGGTCGTCGTGCGCTGCGGCGGGCAGGAACTGACCTGCGTCTTCCGCGAACGCATCACGGCCAAGCCCGGCGAAACCATTGGCATCACGCCGGACACCAGCGTCACGCATCTGTTCGACGCCGCCACCGGCAAGCGTATCTGAGCTTCTGACTGCTGCGGAGGCCCGCGCCTGATTGCGCCTTGGCCCGCATGACATGACGTTACGACAGGCCAGCACGGACACCGGCTGGCCTGGCGCAGCCAAAAGAGCCGGCGATGACTTCCAGGGACGGGTCGCAGGCCACATAAAAAAGGTCCCTTCTTTCCGGGAAGGAACAACCAATGACGATTTCAAGACGCGATATGCTGCTGGGCAGCGCCGGCGTGGCTGCGGGCGCCGGCCTGATGGGGCACTTGGGGACCGCCCCCGCCTTCGCCCAGGCGGCCGCTCCAAAATTCACCCCCGAACCAGGCGCTCAACTGCGCGTGCTGCGCTGGGCCCCCTTCGTCAAGGGTGAGGAAGACGCCTGGCTCGCCAATACCAAGAAGTTCACGGATGCGACCGGCGTTCAGATCCGGGTCGACAAGGAAGGCTGGGAAGATATTCGTCCGAAGGCCGCCGTCGCCGCCAATGTCGGCGCAGGCCCCGACATCGTGCTCGTCTGGTTCGACGATGCCTTCCAGTATCCTGACAAGCTGCTCGACGTCACCRAGCTCGGCAATTATCTCGGCGGCAAATATGGCGGCTGGTATCCCGGCCTTGAAGGTTACGCCAAGAAGGACGGCAAGTTCATTGGCCTGCCGCTGGCTGCCATCGCAAACGCCGTGCTTTATCGCGACAGCTGGGTCAAGGAAGCTGGCCACTCGACCTTCCCGACCAAGACCGACGCCTTCCTCGATCTCTGCAAGGCGCTGAAGGCCAAGGGGCACCCCGCCGGCTTCACCCTCGGAAAGGGTGTCGGCGACGGCAACAACTTCTGCCACTRGCTGCTCTGGAGCCATGGTGGCCGAACCGTCGATGATGCCGGCAAGGCCGCGATCAACAGCCCCGAGACGATCGCGGCGATCAAATACGCCGCCGAGCTCTACAAGACCTTTATCCCGGGCACGGAAAGCTGGCTCGACATCAACAACAACCGCGCCTTCCTGGCCGGTGAGGTTTCGGTCACCGCCAACGGCGTCTCGCTCTACTACTCCGCGAAGAACGACCCCAAGCTCGCCGACATGGCCAAGGACATGAGGTCGGCGAACATGCCGATCGGCCCGGTGGGCCAGTCGGTCGAATTGCACCAGACCACCACCTGCGTGATCTTCAAGCACACCAAGTTCCCGCAGGCGGCGCAGGCCTATCTCCAGTTCATGTACGAGCAGGAACAGATGCCGACCTGGATCACCCAGGCCAGCGCCTATTGCTGCCAGCCGCTGAAGGCCTACGCCAATAATCCGGTCTGGACCTCGGATCCGGTTCACACCCCGTATCAGAAGGCCTCTGAGACATTGCGCCCGAACGGCTATTCCGGCCCGCTCGGCTACGCTTCGGCTGCGGTGATGGCCGACTACGTTCTGGTCGACATGTTCGCGGAAGGCRCTACCGGCCAGCGGACGCCTGAGGAAGCGGCCAAGCGCGCAGAGGCACGGATCAACCGCTACTATCGCGTCTGATCGCTGCAACGAAACGGCGCGGCCACGGCCGCGCCCGCCGGCGGCGAAGAGCCGCCGGCCCTGCATCCGGGAGAGATCACCATGGCTGACACCGCAATCGCGCGGCCGGCGGAGCGTGCGAGACCTTCTATGCTGGCGCGGCTGGGCCAGAGCCGCAACGGACTCGGCATCCTGTTCATGGTGCCCGCGGCGATCTTCCTGATCGTCTTCCTCGCCTGGCCGCTGGCGCTCGGCGTCTGGCTCGGCTTCACCGATACC
>NZ_JBFTZN010000070.1:0-34640 GCF_056406775.1 Allobosea sp. P1_A7 | reverse complement strand
GCCCTGCGCGATCCATGAGGCGAGGCCGCCGATCAGGACCCCCGCAGCAATCGCGGCCAGAACCACGGCGAAGAGCGGAAGATCGAAGGCCAGCGTCGGCGCGTCGCGGCTGAACGGATCGAGCGAGACCCGCACCGGGCCCCGGTTCGCGATCGAGAAGAGGACGATCGCCAAGGCGACCGGCACGAGGATCAGCGCCTTGAAGAAAGCTTTCATGGATTTTTCCTCGCGTGCCGCACGAGCGAGCCTGACATCCGGCCGGATGTCAGTGCTTGCCGTTCAGCCTCTGGCGAAGCTCCTTGCCGGTCTTGAAGACCGGCACGAACTTCTCTTCGACCTCGACCGCATCGCCGGTGCGAGGGTTGCGGCCGACCCTTGCGGCGCGGGCCTTGCGGGAGAATGCACCAAAGCCGCGCAGTTCGACACGGTCACCACGCCCCAGCGCCTTGACGACCTCGTCGAGGATAGCCGTGACGATGTTCTCGATATCGCGCTGGTAGAGGTGAGTGTTGCGCTCGGCGATGCGTTGAACGAGTTCAGATTTTATCATGTGTCCAATATAACCGATTGTATCAACATCACTTTTCGGCGACAGGCTGCCAGAGCGCCAAGGGCGCGTCAAGCCGCAGGCCAACCGGCTGATCGGCAGCCCGCGCAAGGATCACGGCCAGCGATTCCAGACCGGCTGCGCGGGCCATCGCCTCGCCAGCGCTCCACAGACCAAAGGCGGAGGCCTCGTTGCGACGGCGCCAGTCACGCACCGGCAAATCCTTCGCGACATTCTTCTCGCGCTCGAGCCAGGCGATCGCCTCCGGCTCGCCGCCGATCTCGTCGACCAGCTTAAGGCCGACGGCCTGCCGGCCGGAATAGACGCGGCCGTCCGATACGACGGCAATCTCGGTCTCTCCGAGCTTGCGGCGATCCCCGACGAGGCGCTTGAACCAATCGTAATTATCCTCGACCACGCGTTGCAGCGCGGCGCGCGCCTCAGGCGAGGTCGGCTCAAAGCCGTTCGGCGCCGCCTTCAGCGGGCTCGATTTGATCTCCTCGACCTTGACCCCGACGGTGTCGAGCAGGCGGCCGACATTGGGAATCTGGAAGAGCACGCCGATCGAGCCGACGAGCGAGGTCTGGCGCGCCACGATGCGGTCCGCGCCCATGGCCGCGATATAGCCGCCCGAGGCGGCGAGCCCGTCAACGACCGCCACCATCGGCTTCTTGGCCGCCAGACTGCGCAGCGCGATGTGCAAGGCCTCGGAACCGCTGGTGGTGCCGCCGGGACTGTCGATCCGAACCACGACGGCGGACGCCCGACTGTCCTCGAGCGACTTGATGAGATCGAGCGTGCGCCTGTCCCCTGAGATGAAACCCGAAATGGTGACCCGGGCAATATGCGCGCGGGAGGTCGAACCGGGCGCGTTGCCGCTCCAGGCCAGCCCCGCGACGACAGCCGCCGCGATGACGCCAAGAACGGCGAGCAGGCGCCAGAGCGTCAGCTTGCGCCGCAGGTTGCGGCGGTCGGCGAGCAGGTCTGCATCGGACGACATGGGGTAAACGCTCCTGTGGTCACGGACGCTGGCTGGGCCCGTGATGTAGCCTCGCCGCAGCGACGGGGCAAGGCGACGCTCGGCCTCAGGCGTCGAGCGTCGCTCTTTGCCGATCGAGCGCCAACAGCGCAAGGCCACTTGCGACAGACCGGAAGGCGTCACCGATGTGAACACGTTCCGAGCCGAAGCGACGATCGAACAGGGCGCGCACGGCCGGGACATGCGATGTTCCGCCGGTCATGAAGACGGCCTCGATCGCACCGGATTCGACCTTGGCTTCGACGAGGGCGCGATCGAGCGCCGCCTCGATCGACGCGACGTCCTCGGCGATCCAGCTTTCGAAATCCGTCCGGCGGATCGTCCCCTCGATGCTGACATCCATCTGGCGGAAGTCCAGCACGGTCTCGTCCTGCGACGACAGCGCAACCTTGGCCGCCGAGACGGCGCGATAGAGTTCATAGCCAAGATCGTATTCGATCACGGTCAGCAGATCCTCGAGCTTGCCGGGCTCGACCGCGTCGCGGATCAGCGCCTTGAGCTCGGCCATGGTCTCGCGGCTCTTCATCAGCGAGAGCCTGTGCCACTGCGCGAAGGCCGCGTGGTAATGGGCGGGAATCGGCAGCAGCTTCTCGAAGGAACGATACTGCGAGCCCTTGCCGAGCCGCGGCGAAACGGCGTGTTCGATGATGCGATAGTCAAAGGTGTCACCGGCGACGCCGACACCGGCATGCGAGAGCGGGATCGCTTCCAGCCGCCCTGCCCCGCCAGGCTCGAAGCGCATCACGGAGAAGTCGCTCGTGCCGCCGCCGAAATCGGCGACCAGCATGGTCTGGGGCGTCTTCAGGTCGCGCGCATACCAGTAGGCCGCGCCGAGCGGTTCATAGGCGAAATCGACCTTGGGCATGCCAGCCTTCGCATAGGAGGCCGAGAGGCGCTTCACCGCCAGTTCCTCGTCCGGGCGCTCGCCGGCGAAGACGACCGGGCGGCCCGAGATCAGTGGCGTCTCCGAGAGATCGTCGAGCCCGGCACTGAGATCGGCGAGGAAGACGCCGATCAGGTCCTCGAGCCGATACAGCTTTCCAAACAGGCGCGTCTCCTGGAAGGCGCGGCTGGACAGATGCGTCTTCAGCGATTGCAGAAAGCGATGCTCGGTCGTCATGCCCAGCGCCATGTCGAGCGCATCAGGTCCGCTGACATGCACGACACGGGCCTGCGGCGGCCGGCCCTCGCGCCAGAACATCAGCGCCGAGCGGTAGGCGTCGACGGCGCCCTGCTTCGTCGCAAAGCTGCGGGTCGAGACCGAACCATCCGGCCGTGCCAGGGCGACCACGCTGTTGGTGGTGCCGAAATCGATGCCGATCGCGATGTCGTTCATGCCGCTTCCTTTCGCCGAAACAAAAGCCCGCGCGGATTTCTCCGCGCGGGCTGATGGATGTGTCAGGCCGCGAGACGCGGCCCGAAGATCACTTCTTCTCGGTGCTGGCCTTCTTGAGGGCCGCGCCGAGGATGTCGCCAAGCGAGGCGCCGGAGTCGGACGAGCCGAACTGAGCGATCGCTTCCTTCTCTTCGGCCATTTCCAGCGCCTTGATCGACACCTGGATCTTGCGAGCCTTCTTGTCGAACAGGATGACGCGGGCATCGACCTTCTCGCCAGCCGCGAAGCGCTCGGGGCGCTGCTCGGAGCGCTCGCGTGCGATTTCGGCGCGCTTGATGAAGGTGGTCATGTCGGTGCCGGTGATCTTGACGTCGAGACCGGCTTCCTTGACCTCGATCACCTCACAGGTGACGACCTGGCCCTTCTTGAACTCGCCGGCATCCACGAAGGGATCGCCGCCAAGCTGCTTCAGGCCGAGCGAGATACGCTCCTTCTCGACGTCCACATCGAGAACGACAGCCTGAAGCATGTCGCCCTTCTTGTATTCCTCGATGACCTGCTCGCCCGGACGGTTCCAGTCGAGATCGGAGAGATGGATCATGCCGTCGATGTCGCCTTCGAGACCCAGGAAGAGACCGAACTCGGTCTTGTTCTTGACCTCGCCCTCGACCACCGAACCCGACGGGTGGGTCTCGGCGAAGACCTCCCACGGATTGCGCAGGGTCTGCTTGAGACCGAGCGAGATGCGGCGCTTGACCTGATCGACCTCGAGGATCGCGACGTCGACTTCCTGCGAGGTCGAGACGATCTTGCCGGGGTGGACGTTCTTCTTGGTCCAGGACATCTCGGAGACGTGGATGAGGCCTTCGATGCCCGGCTCCACTTCGACGAACGCGCCGTAGTCCGTGATGTTGGTGACGCGGCCCTTGAGGCGCGCACCGACCGGATAACGGGCGGCGATGCCATCCCACGGATCGGCCAGCAGCTGCTTGATGCCAAGCGAGATGCGGTGCGTCTCCTGGTTGATCTTGATGATCTTGACCTTGACCGTCTGACCGATGGTTACGACCTCGGACGGATGGTTGACGCGGCGCCAGGCCATGTCGGTCACGTGCAGCAGGCCGTCGATGCCGCCGAGGTCAACGAACGCACCGTATTCGGTGATGTTCTTGACGACGCCGTCGATGACCTGCCCCTCTTCGAGGCTGGCGACCAGCTCGGAACGGGCCTCGGCGCGGGTCTCTTCGAGAACCGTGCGGCGCGAAACGACGATGTTGCCGCGACGACGATCCATCTTGAGGATCTCGAACGGCTGCGGCTGGCCCATCAGCGGGCCGACGTCGCGGATCGGACGGATGTCGACCTGCGAACGCGGCAGGAAGGCGACGGCGCCGTCGAGGTCAACGGTGTAGCCACCCTTGACCGTGTTGAAGATCATGCCGGTGACCTTCTCGCGAGCCTCATAGGCCTTCTCGAGCTTGACCCAGCTTTCTTCGCGGCGAGCCTTGTCGCGCGAGATCACGGCTTCGCCGAGGGCGTTCTCGACGCGGTCGAGATAGACCTCGACCTCGTCGCCAACCTTGATGTCCWGGTCACGGCCGGGGCCGGTGAATTCCTTGAGGGCGACGCGGCCTTCAGTCTTCAGGCCGACATCGATGATCGCCATATCTTTCTCGATGGCGACGACGATGCCCTTGATAACGGAACCTTCAAGCGCGTCGTTACGGGCGAAGGATTCCTCGAGCAGGGCGGCGAAGTCCTCGCGACCCGCGTGATAGCTTTCTACGGCTGACATGCATTCTCCTGACGCCGGTCGCGTATCCCGCGATAGCCGGCAAGCGCCGTTTGGGTTGGTGCTGCGGTCCGGACCGTCTCCGACGGCGCCTCATGGAGGCTGCCTCGCAGGGAGGCTGGCGGCGCTGAGCCGTCGAACATGATCCGTATCCGACGAGCTYGCTTCCAACACCAAACGGGAGCCAGCCTCAAAGGCCGCCCCCGGCTGTGATCGATCACGGCCCTTCGGACGAGGCGGATGTAGTCGATCAAGCGACGCACGGCAAGAGTTTTGCCCGTCAGCTGCTCGCAATCAGGTCGAAGCGCATGGCGCAGCGGCGCGCGATGGGAAGCCCGTGTATCCCTTCGCGCTCCAGAATGGCGCGGAGCCTTCCCTCGATCGCGCCGTCCTCGAGCGTCACGAAGCCGAGCCGGACATAGAAGCGTTCATTCCAGCCAAGAGCTCGGAAGGTGGTGAGTGTGAGGGCCCGCAGCCCACTTGCCCTGGCATGGCCGATGGCTGCGCCAACCAGGTGAGTGCCGATGCCCCTGCCCTGGCGGTCTGCACGGACCGCCAGCTCCCAGACATGCAATTCGGTGTCGATCCGCTCGGCACTGAGGAAGCCGACGACCTCGCCTGTCGCGTCAAGAGCAACCCAACTCGTGCCGGCGACGATGCTGGCGAGATGGGCCTCGGCCGACATCACGGCATCGTCCGCGATCCAGGCCAGGTCTGCTACCGTTCGGAAGATCTGGCCGGCGGAACGCTCGACCTCCGGAAGGCGGCCGGCATCCTGCGGCACGGCGAGGCGGATCGTGATTTCGGCCATGTCACATCCAGTCATTCATCGCTCCGCGGCACTCGGCAACCGCGTTGGACATACTCCGATGACCGATGGGGGTTCCAGTCCACGCGGCGACGGGATAGGGCGAACCGGCGGTGAGAACACCGAGAGAGTTGGGGCAGTGAATCATGACGACCGGGCGAACGGCCAGGCCGACGCACTATACCGGCGGATGCCTTTGCGGCTCGATCCGCTTCGTGGCCAAGGGCCCGGCCGAGAAGCCGCACACCTGCTCCTGCACCCTATGCCAGCGCCATACCGGAGCACTGACTGTCGCCTGGGTCGAGTTCGCCAGGGACGCAATCGCCTGGACCGGCCCCGGCGGGGCACCGTCGCTCTTCCGTTCGTCGGACTATTCGAGCCGGGCCTTCTGCCCGACCTGCGGCAGCAGCGTCGGCGCAGTCGATGACGATCCCGTCATGGCGCTGCTCCTCGGCAGTTTCGACAAGCCGCTCTCGGCGGAGCTGATGCCGACCTCTCACAGCTATCGCGACGGGCGGCCCGGATGGTGGCATGTGGAGGAAACAAAACGGGACGTCGGCGCTCCCTAGGTCCTTACAACTCGGCGCCCGGCCCCGCTTCCCCAGAGTTGCTCTTCATGCCACCTTGCGCGCCGCGCTGTCCGGCGCTGAGGAGAAATTCATGGGCTGGATCGTTCTCGGGCTCCTTGCGGCCGCTGCCATCTATCTTGTCATGACCTATAACGGGCTCGTTGCGATGCGGCAGCGGGTCAACCAGGCCTTCGCCGATATCGACGTCCAGCTGAAGCAGCGCCACGATCTGATCCCGAACCTTGTCGAGACCGTGAAGGGTTACGCCTCGCATGAGCGCGAGACCTTCGACGCGGTCGTCAAGGCACGCAACGCGGCCCTGTCGGCCCAAGGCCCGCAAGCCCAGGCAGCCGCGGAACAGCAGCTCTCCGGCGCGCTGGGCCGCCTGCTCGCTCTTTCCGAGGCCTATCCCGACCTCAAGGCAAGCGCCAATTTCCAGCAGCTCCAGAGCGAACTCAGCAATGTCGAGGACAAGCTCGCGGCGGCGCGGCGCTTCTTCAATAACGCCGTCGGCGAGTTCAACGCTGCGATCCAGGCTTTTCCGGCCGTGTTCTTCGCGCCGCAGATGGGTTTCACCCCGCGGGAGTTCTTCGATGTCGGCGAGCAGGCACGCGCGCAGCTCGATGTCGCCCCCACTGTGAAGTTCTGACCGGCTCAAGAACGGCAACGGAGCGGCGCCATGCCGGGTCAGGCCTTCGGGCTCTATACCCATATGCGCAACAACCGGATCCGGTCGGGTTTCCTGATCGCCGGGCTGTTCCTGCTGGTCTATCTGACAAGCTACGGCCTGATCCTGATTGCCTATGGCTATGGTGGGGTCGCGCGCGGACAKAGCGTCTATTCAGCGACGATCCACCTGTTCTGGTCCTGGTTTCCGTTCATCACGCTCGCGGCCACCGCCTGGGTCTTCATCGGCTTCAAGATCAATGTCGGACTGATCGGCGCGGTCACCGGCGCCAAAGACGTGACGCGGGAACAGAACCCCAAGCTCTACCGGATGCTGGAAAACCTCTGCATCTCGCGGGGGCTCACCGTGCCCAAGCTCTCGATCGTTGAAAGCGAAGCCCTCAATGCCTTCGCCAGCGGCGTCAACGACAAGCAGTTCACCGTCACGGTCACGACCGGCCTGATCCGGACCCTCACGGATGATGAGATCGAGGCCGTTCTTGCGCATGAGCTGACCCATATCCGCAATGGCGACGTCCGAATGATGATCATCGCCGTGGTGATCGCAGGCGTGATCTCGCTCATCGGCGAGATCATCTTCCGCAGCGTCGGGCGCGTGCGGGTTTCCTCCAACGATGACAAGAAGGGCAGCGGCGTCGCCATCCTGCTCGGCGTCGCCATCATCGCGATCTCCTGGCTGCTCGCCGTGGTGATCCGCTTGTCTCTGTCGCGTTCGCGCGAGTATCTGGCCGATGCCGGGGCGGTCGAACTGACCAAGAATCCGGACGCGATGATCTCCGCGCTGCTCAAGATCGCCGGGCGCGCCGATATCGACGGAGTGCCGTCGGGCGTCATGGACATGTGCGTCGAGAACGACCCCGACGATTTCGCCGACCTGTTCTCGACACATCCCTCGATCACCAAACGCGTGCAGGCACTCGTCGAGACGGCAGGCGGCCGGATGCCGGCGATGCCGCCGCATCCGCCCAGGATGTCAGAGCGTCAGGATCTGCCGACCATGGTCGGGACGGCGCGCGGTCCGTGGGGCGCCAGGCCGCAGGACTGACCCGCGGCAGCCTCGTGCTCAAGGCATCGGTCCGAAGAGTGGATTGCAGTCCTTTGGGAAAGCCGGTGCACACACAGAAGGTTGGTTCACCGGACCGGATACAGGATCCGGCCCCATGATCTAACACCCATCCCGGGCCCAGCGGAGGGCCTCCCCCAGCCGATCATCTCCCCAGAACAATTCGCCATCGCCAGTGACGAAGGCCGGAGCGCCGAAGATCCCGAGCGATTTCGCGAGTTCGGTCTCGGCCTTCAGCCTGCCCTTGACCTCCTCACTGCGCGAGGCCGAGAACGCGGAGCCGGGATCCGCGCCAGCCTCCTTCAGGGCCGCGACCAGTACGGCTTCCTCGGCAATGTTTCGTCCCTCGCAGAACGCAGCCCTGAACAGCGCCTTCGAGAAGGCGGGCATCCAGCCTGCCTCGCGCCCTGCGAGCGCGACGCGCGCCGCGACGAGGGAATTCTGTGGAAACGGGTTGGGCCGGACAAGCTTGATGCCGGCACGGGCGGTCTGGCGCTCGAGATCGCGCCACATATAGCGGCCCTTGTTCGGGAACAGATTGAAAGGCGACGTCGTCCAGCCCTGGCCGGCAAAGATCGGCCCAAGCAGGAAGGGCCGCCAACGCAGCGCCACTCCCGCTTCGTCTGCCACGGCTTCAGCCCGCAAGGCACTCAGAAAGGAATAGGGTGACGCGAACTCGTACCAGAAGTCGAGGACGGGACGATTCGGCATTCAGCCTCCAGGTCGGTCATCGGTTTGAGTCGCGCTCGGGAAGCTTCGACCTGTCGCGGCGCGACTGCAAGCACGCAGGACGCGTGTTGCACAATCGGCATCGTTGATACCGACCCATCACGGGATGACGTTTGATCGATCAGAAGGTTCCGATTGCGTCGTCCCGAGGGCTGCGATAGTGCGCCATTGAGCCGAAAACAGGGCCATCCACAGTCGAAGCGTCCCCGGCATGGAAACATGCCGTCAGAGCAGGAAGATCATCGATGTCCGACAAGCGCGTGAAGAAGGTCGTGCTCGCCTATTCCGGCGGCCTTGACACCTCGATCATCCTGAAATGGCTGCAAACCACCTATGAATGCGAGGTGGTGACCTTCACCGCCGATCTCGGCCAGGGCGAGGAGCTGGAGCCCGCTCGCCAGAAGGCGCTGCTGCTCGGCATCAAGCCCGAGAACATCCATATCGAGGACCTGCGCGAGGAATTCGTCCGCGACTACGTCTTCCCGATGTTCCGGGCCAATGCCGCCTATGAAGGCGTCTACCTGCTCGGCACCTCGATCGCTCGTCCGCTGATCGGCAAGAAGCTGATCGAGATCGCCGAGAGGGTCGGCGCCGATGCCATCTCCCATGGCGCGACCGGCAAGGGCAACGACCAGGTCCGCTTCGAACTCACCGCCTATGCGCTGAAGCCCGATGTCGTGGTGATCGCGCCCTGGCGCGAATGGGATCTGCGTTCGCGCGAGCAGCTCATCGCCTTCGCCGAACAGCACCAGATCCCGATCGCCAAGGACAAGCGCGGCGAAGCGCCCTTCTCGGTCGACGCCAACCTGTTGCACGCCTCCTCGGAAGGAAAGGTGCTGGAGGACCCCGCGCAGGAAGTGCCGGATTACGTCTACTCGCGCACGATCTCTCCCGAGGATGCGCCGGACAAGCCGACCTATATCACCATCGACTTCGCCAAGGGTGATGCGGTCGCCATCGACGGCGTCTCGCTTTCGCCCGCCACGCTCCTGGCGAAATTGAACGATCTCGGCCGCGACAACGGCATCGGCCGCCTCGATCTCGTCGAGAACCGCTTCGTCGGCATGAAGTCGCGCGGCATGTATGAGACGCCCGGCGGCACGATCCTGCACGCGGCGCACCGGGCGATCGAGTCGATCACGCTCGACCGTGGCGCGGCCCATCTCAAGGACGAGATCATGCCGAAATATGCGGAGCTGATCTATAATGGCTTCTGGTTCTCGCCCGAGCGCGAGATGCTGCAGGCGCTGATCGACAAGAGCCAGGAATTCGTCGCCGGCCAGGTTCGCCTGAAGCTGTACAAGGGCGGCGTCCACGTTGTCGGCCGCTCCAGCCCCTATTCGCTCTACGACCAGGATCTGGTGACCTTCGAGGAAGGCGCAGTCGCCTATGATCACCGCGACGCGGCGGGCTTCATCCGCCTGAACGCGCTGCGCCTGCGGACACTCGGCCAGCGCAAGAAGAAGCTCGGTCTCTGATCGGGCTTGTCCCTCACGCGCTGCGGCGTTCACCGCTGCAGCGCGGACCGGACCGCGCGATGAAAGAGAACGGCTCGGTCGCGCGCGAAACCGATCAGGCTGGCTGAGCCCGATCAGAGCGAGGTGCCGATAGTCTTGATCAGTCAGCGGCCGGGCCGAGCGTCCCGGCCCTGATCAACCAGGCTTGCAACAGCGTCAGGTGCGCCAGCGCAAACGCTCGGGTGCCAGCGTGTTCTGAAATGCCACGCCCGTGCGCCGGGCCGCGGCATAGTCACGCTTCAGCCGGAAATACCATTGCGCCAGCCGGTCGGCCTGACCCATCAGCAGCATTGTCGGCTTGCGCTCGAGACCCTGCTGGGCAAGTTCCAGGATATCCTGGTCCTGACGCAGAAAGGCCCGGGCGGCCCAGCGGATCGGCAGGCCCAGTGGCACCAGTTGCGGCAGGTCGGAGAGCAGCACATTCGTCAGCAGCGTCCGCTTCGCATCGATCGGCGTCGCGAAGGTCGCGTTCACGATGGTACGGTTGCCCACGGTGATCCGCTCGATCCGTTGTCCCGGCAACAGGAAATCCACTTCGGTCTGCGGCCGGCCGAGCAACCGATAGCCCCTGGAGTTCGCCGCCGCCGTATGGGCCGTCATCCGGAAGCCAAATGGCAGAGGGGCGAAGTCCTTGGTCTTCTCCCGCGCCGTCGCGGTTGGCCGCCACCACCAGGAATTATGGACGTAGCCGACATGGCCAGGATCGATCAGGCTGAGCACGCATAGATCGTAGGAGGCCTCGACCAGCACGGATACGGCGACGCGGCACCGCGGTACGCGCTGCAGCATCAGCTCGGGAACCGGCGGGGCCTCGGCCGGCTGCGAGCCCAGATAGACCCAGATGATGCCGTCCGCCTCTCGCACCGGAAAGCCCTGGACCCTGACCTGTCCGGGATCCGTCGCATCATCATGAACCAGGGTCGGCATTGCCAGGCACTGTCCGTCCGTGCCGAAGCGCCAGCCATGGAAGGGACATGTGAGAGCCACCCCGTCGAATTGTCCTTGCGATAGCGGCGCGCCCCGATGCGGGCAACGATCACGCAAAGCGAAGACTTCACCGCTGCGCCTGCGACCGATCACAATCTGTTCGCCAAGGATCGTCACGCTCTCGCGGGCGCCGGGAGCAAGTCGTCCCTTGCTCTTGGCGCAGTACCAGGCTTCGCGTGGCGGCTCGCGAAACTCGCTGGCCGCCGGCACCGCCTGCGCCACAGCATCGATCGGCGGGATCACTGAAACAGTCATTCGGGACCTTGGGTATCCTATGCCGCGCCGAAGGCTGGCGGCTCAGGCTCAAGGTCGACCTGGGGATTGCCGGTGCATTGCAGGCTGGTGTCGAAACGCACTCCGGTGACCTAGGCCGCGCAGATGAAGTGGCCGAGCTTCGTCACGGCTTGTCGACGATCCAGGTATGGGGCCGATCGCTGCCCTGCGCGAGCTCCTCGTGCCAATCACCCCGGGCATCCTGATAGACGATGCCGTCGGTGACGCCTGGTCGCTTCTGGCGGGCAGCGGCCTTGTTGGCCGCCTTGAGCGCGGCGTCATGCGACCGGAAGGTCTCGGATAGCGCACCGCCGACCTTGTAGGCCCAGCCGCCATCGTGCTCGACGATCTCGTACTTCACCATGACCATGGCCGTCCTCCGAGGATCACAAGCGGAACCGCCGGACGCCCCTCGGGTTCCACCGCCTCGAAGATAGTCCGAGCCGGCCCGATGATGAAGACCCAAATCGGCTTCGGCTACTCGCCGTTACCGCTATCAGCCGCGCGCAAACCTTCGAGCACCGGCATCGAGGTGACGTGATAGCCGGCATCGACATGATGAACGTCGCCGGTCACGCCGCCCGACAGATCCGAGAGGTAGTACAACGCCGAGCCACCGATCTCCTCGAGCGTCACCGACTTGCGCAAGGGCGAATTGGCCCGCTGCCATGAATACATGGCGCGCGCATCCGAAATGCCGGCGCCGGCAAGCGTGCGCACCGGCCCGGGCGAGAGTGCGTTGACGCGGATGCCGCGCGGACCGAAATCGGCGGCGAGATAGCGCATGCTCGCCTCGAGCGCCGCTTTGGCCACACCCATCACATTGTAGTTCGGCATCACCCGCGTCGATCYGCCATAGGTCAGCGTGATCATGCTGCCGCCTCTGGGCATGCGCTCGGCGGCGCGCTTGGCGGCTTCCGTGAAGGAGAAGCAGGAGATCACCATGGTGCGCGAGAAATTCTCGCGGCTGGTGTCGGCATAGAGGCCCTTGAGCTCGTTCTTGTCGGAGAAGCCGATGGCGTGAACGATGAAATCGAGCGTGTTGCGCTCGGGATCCCCACCCCAGGCCTCGTCGATCGCAGCGAAGGCGCCATCGACGCTTGCGATATCCTCGACATCGCAAGGCAGGACCAGCTTCGATCCGATGCTCTCCGCCAGCGGCTTCACGCGCTTGCCGAGCGCTTCGCCCTGATAGGTGAAGGCCATCTCGGCGCCATGGGCGTGGAGGGTCCGCGCAATGCCCCAGGCGATGGAATTCTGGTTGGCGACGCCCATGACGAGGCCGCGCTTGTTATGCATCAAGGGGAGCATGGGATGACTCTATTCGGGTCTTGGAAGGGTACTTAAGCAACAGGAAGTAAGACTGGATCAGGCGGGTAGGCTTGGCTCTTGCTACAGATGCTTGGCGATGGCTGCAGCCGTCGCCTTGGATGATGCCAGCGGCACGATCTCGAAGCGCGCGAGATCGCTCCATTCCAGCACCCATTCCTGCAGCACCGCGACATCGTCGCATTCCATCACCTGGAAGCAACGCGCCAGGTCTGCCTGGATCCAGCTGTCCACATAGCGCAGGCCATCGGGMATCATGCGGCCACGCTCGTGGAAGCGACGATAGATGTCCTTCACCCGCGCCTGGTCGAAATGCTCGATGACCATGAACAGCATGGAGGCTCAGACCTCCAGCCGCTTCATCACGATGGTCGCATTCGTTCCGCCGAAGCCGAAGGAATTCGAGAGCACGCAACCAAGGCCGGCATTGTCGATGCGCTTGCGCACGATCGGCATGTCGGCAAAGGCGGGATCGAGCTCCTCGATATGGGCGCTTTCGCAAATGAAATCGTTGTTGAGCATCAGGAGCGAATAGATCGCCTCCTGAACGCCGGTCGCACCCAGCGAATGGCCGGTCAGCGACTTTGTCGCCGAGATCGGCGGGCTCTTCTCGCCGGCGCCGAAGACCTCGCGGATCGCCTCGATCTCCTTGGCATCGCCGACCGGGGTCGAGGTGCCGTGAGGGTTGATGTAGTCGACCTTGGCCTTCACGCCCTGCAGAGCCATCCTCATGCAGCGCACCGCGCCCTCACCGGAGGGGGCCACCATGTCGTAACCGTCCGACGTCGCGCCATAGCCGACGATCTCGCCATAGATGCGTGCGCCGCGCGCCTTGGCGTGTTCCAGTTCCTCAAGCACCACCACGCCGGCCCCGCCGGCGATGACGAAGCCGTCGCGCCTGACGTCATAGGCGCGCGACGCCCGTAACGGCGTCTCGTTGAAATTGGTCGACATGGCGCCCATGGCGTCGAACAGGACGGAGAGCGTCCAGTCCAGTTCCTCGCAGCCACCAGCGAAGATCACATCCTGCTTGCCCCACTGGATCAGCTCATAGGCGTTGCCGATGCAGTGGTTCGACGTCGCGCAGGCCGAGGAGATCGAGTAGTTCACGCCCTTGATCTTGAACCAGGTCGCAAGCGTAGCCGACGCGGTCGAGGACATGCCCTTGGGCACCGCAAACGGGCCGACCTTCTTGGACGATCCGCTTTCGCGGGCCTTGTCATAGGCGTCGATCAGGGCGCGGGTCGAGGGACCGCCCGAGCCCATGACGATGCCGGTCCGCTCATGGCTGATCTCGCCGGCCTCGAGGCCGGCATCCGCAATCGCCTGCTCCATGGCAACATGGTTCCAGGCGGAACCGCCGCCATGGAAGCGCATGGCGCGACGGTCGACCACGCTGGCGGCGTCGAGTGTCGGAGCACCGCCGACGCGGCTGCGGAAACCATGCTCCGCAAATTCTGGCATGAAGGCGATGCCGGATTTGGCCTCGTGCAGCGAGGACAGCACTTCCTGCGTATTGTTGCCGATGGACGAGACAATGCCCATCCCTGTGACCACAACGCGTCTCATGCTCGTTTCTCCGGCTTTCTCGTCACGGACCGGACCTCGCGGAGGTCCGGTCTATCTTCTCAATCACGCGCAGATGGACCGCTCAGACGGCGAGCGCAAGGCCGGTGCGCGGTTTTACTCAGGCGCCTTCAGGCTTGAACAAGCCAACGCGCATATCTGAGACCGTATAGATTCGCTTGCCATCGGCCTCCAGCCAGCCGTCGGCGATGCCGAGCACAAGCTTGGACTTGAAGACCCGCTTGAATTCGACGCCGTAGACGACCTGCTTGACGCTGGGCAGGACCTGGTCCGCGAATTTCACCTCGCCGACGCCAAGTGCCCTGCCCCGGCCCGGCAGCCCGAGCCAGCCGAGGAAGAAGCCGGTGAGCTGCCAGAGCGCATCGAGCCCGAGGCAGCCCGGCATCACCGGGTCGCCCTTGAAATGGCAATCGAAGAACCAAAGATCCGGCCGGACATCGAATTCGGCGCGCACGAAGCCCTTGCCATGAGGACCACCATTCTCGGCGATCTCGGTGATGCGGTCGAACATCAGCATCGGCGGCAGCGGCAACTGCGCATTACCGGGTCCGAAAAGTTCCCCGCGACCGCAGCTGAGGATCTCCTCGTAGCTGAATGACGACTGACGCTCCATACTGCCCCGCTCCGTATCGACCGTTTGGCCAAGCCCTATCCGGCATTGGCGATGGTCATGTGCTCTCGGAGCCGTGCGTAACACGGGCCTGCGCCGAAACGAAAGGGCGCAACCCGGGTCTTCCGCCCGAAAGATCGGCGATCACAGGCTGCGCAAGCCTTGCCAGGCCGTCATGGCGGCCACCAGAACAAGCAACGCACCGACCGCACGACCAACCAGCATGGTTGCCTGGCGGTTGCCCGCAAGCACGGTGCGGCTGCCTGCCGCAGCGAGTGCGAGCGAGCCGTAGACCGCAAACTGCGTCCCGGCGATGATCAGGCTCAGGATCGCGGCCTGCAACCAGATCGCGCCCGCCTCCGGTCTCAGGAACTGCGGGAAGACGGCCAGCATGAAGAGATAGGCCTTCGGATTCAGCAGATTGGTCAAGGCCCCCTGCCGGAACGCTGTCCAGCCATTGCGACGCCGCGTCTCCAGGACCGGCGCGAAGGATGCGCCTCCGCGCAGCAATGCAAGGCCGATCCAGGCGATATAGGCCGAGCCCAGCAGCAGCATGACGTCGAAGGCCATCGGCACGAGCCGAAGCACCGCACTCACGCCCAGGACACCCACCACGACATGGCAGATGCCAGCCGCGATCACTCCCGCCGTCGCATAGAGGCCAGAGCGGCGCCCGCCGGCGAGCGCGTTCGCCAGCACGAAAGCCATATCCATGCCCGGCACGATGACGATACCGAAAACCAGACTGAAGAAGAGCCAGAGATGTGCGGTCTCGGACATGGCAGCCTCCGAACCATCAGCCGCGATCATGCGTGGAGAGGCACCCGAATCCTGTCAGGAGGCTGGCGGAAGCTTGCGAGCGCGAAAGCAAGGCCTTACATCTCATCTAAACTAGGCGCCGCATCATCGCGGCACGCCGATCACTGCAAACCAGAAGGACCAAGCCTGCGCATGAGCGATCTGATCTCCCAGAACCAGGGCTACGGATCGAGCGATCGGCAGGGCTGTCCGTTCCATGACGTACGCCAGCGGCTGCGCCGCGTCGGGCTTCGTCCGACACGGCAGCGCGTTTCGCTTGGTTGGCTGCTGTTCGCCAAGGGCGACCGGCACGTCAACGCCGAGATGCTCTATGAGGAAGCGATGAAGGCGCGCGTGCCGGTGTCGCTTGCGACCGTCTACAATACGCTGCACCAGTTTACCCAGGCCGGCCTGCTGCGCGAGCTCGCGATCGACGGCGCCAAGACCTTTTTCGACACAGACAATAGCGACCACCATCATTTCGTGGTCGATGGCGAGAATACGGTGATCGATATTCCAGCCTCGGCGGTCGACGTCGCGGCACTGCCGGAGCCTCCGACAGGTTACGAAATCGCTCGCGTCGATGTGGTCGTGCGTCTGCGCAAGATCGCCGGCTGACGCAACGCGTCCAGCCTTCACTCACAGGATGCCTATGCTGCGCGCCCTCGGCGCGGGCATTGTCGCGTCGCGAGGAGACCATGCGTGACCAATGAGCCGAGCAAGGCCCTGATCTCCCGCCGCAGTCTGACCGGCCTCGTGGCCCTGGCGCTGGTCACTCCCGCCGGAAGCGCGATCGCCGCGCCGATGGCATTACGCGGGACGGTCATCTTCCGCGAGCGCATCGCACTGCCACGGACGGCAATCGTCGAGGTCCGCCTGCTCGATGTCTCGCTGGCCGACGCGCCCGCCAAGACGATTGCCGAGACACGCCTTCGGGCGCGCCGCAATCCGATCCGTTACACGCTGCGTTTCGACCGCGCGCTGATCGAGCCGCGCCGGACCTATGCCCTGCAGGCGCGCATCACCGACGGCGAGCGCCTGCTGTTCATCAACACGACCCGCCACACCGTCTTCGACGGCGGCCGCAACGACACGACGATCCGGGTCGAACATGTCGCCCGCGACCAAGCGGAAGCGCCGCGACCCGCCACGCCGGTCGGGCGCTGGCTCGCCGTGGATATTCGCAGCGACGGCGTGATGGACCGGCTGCAATCGGTGCTTGAGCTCGCGGCGGACGGCAAGGTCAGTGGCACGGGCGGCTGCAACCGCATGAGCGGCAGCGCGACGATCAGCGGGTCCCAGATCGCCTTCGGCCCGCTCGCCTCCACGCGCATGGCCTGCACGCCGGCTGCGATGAATCAGGAAAGCAAGTTCTTCGCAGCGCTGGAAGCCGCTCGCGGCTGGCGCATCGACCAGCGCCAGGACAAGCTCGTCCTGCTGGATGCGGGCGGCTCGCCGATCATGCGTCTCGCCAGGATGTAGCGCGAAACGGGGATCAGTCGACCTTCTCGTTCGGGTAGACCCCCCAGAGACGCTCCTGCTTGATATAGCCGTTCATCTTGGCGACGCCGACGCGGCACCAGGAATTGGCGCAGTTCACCACATTGACGATCACGCCCGGCTGCAGACGGGCGGTCACGGCCGATCCGGCGTCGGCGTTCGCATGGAGCGTGAAGACCTCGTCCTTGACCTTCGACCAAGGGGCGACAAGGGCCGTGCGCCGCCCCGAGAGCAGGCTGTGCAGCACCCAGCCCTCCGAGCCGTCGGCATCGCGCACGCGGCGCCAGGTCTCGAATTCGGCGGTGATCTCGACGGGCAGACCGGCACGCTGGAACACCCAGCTCGTGCGATGCTCCTTGGAGGGACCTTCGCGCAGATTGACCCGGTCCGACTTCAGACTGACATAGCGCGGGATCGGCAGCCCGGTCACCGAACCGGCCGTCATGTCCTGGGCGAGAACAGCCGAGCCTGAGCCGAGATTTGCGAGCATTGCCGCCGCCAAAACCAGGCTCCGCATCATCAGACCGCTCATCCGCACCATCTCCGCATCACGTTCGCGCTCCGCCATGGTCCGGGTACCCGGCGAAGGGTCATGTTGTCATCCGACGCGCCGCCTTCTAGACACGAACCAGCGCGTGAACACGTCGTTCTCATTCCTGATACGCCTTGGTTAATGGCGGGTTGAGGCGGAACGGCGGCGTTGTCGCAGGGCTGCGGGGAGAGGAGCCGTCAATGACGAAGAAGAAGCCGCTGGTCGTGGTCACACGCAAGCTGCCGGCCGTCGTCGAAACGCGCATGCGCGAGCTGTTCGACGCCCGTCTGAATATCGACGACGCCCCGATGAGCCAGGCTGCGCTGGTCGAGGCGGTCAAGACCGCTGATGTGCTGGTTCCGACCGTGACCGACCGGATCGATGCAGGGATCATCGCCCAGGCTGGCGATCAGTTGCGCCTGATCGCCAATTTCGGCAATGGCGTCGACAATATCGATGTCGCCAGCGCCGTGCAGCGCGGCATCACCGTGACCAACACGCCAGGCGTATTGACCGACGACACGGCCGACATGACGATCGCCCTCATCCTGGCCGTGGCGCGACGGATTTCGGAGGGCGCCCGCATCATCTCGGACGACGAGTGGGGCGGCTGGTCGCCGACCTGGATGCTGGGCCGGCGCATCACCGGCAAGCGTCTCGGCATTGTCGGCATGGGCCGGATCGGCCAGGCGGTGGCGAAGCGGGCCGCGGCCTTCGGCCTCTCGATCCATTATCACAACCGCCGGCGCGTCGATGCGCGCATCGAGGAGGCACTCGACGCGACCTACTGGGATTCGCTCGACCAGATGCTGGCGCGGATGGATATCGTCTCGATCAACTGCCCGCACACACCGGCGACCTATCACCTGCTCTCGGCCCGCCGTCTGAAGCTGATGAAGCCCGACGCCATCCTTGTGAACACGGCGCGCGGCGAAATCGTCGACGAGACGGCGCTTGCGCGCATGCTGGAAGCGGGAGAACTTTCCGGCGCCGGTCTCGACGTGTTCGAGCACGAGCCCGCCGTGAACCCGCGCCTGCTCAAGCTGGCCCGCAGCCACAAGATCGTCGTGCTGCCCCATATGGGTTCGGCAACGCATGAAGGCCGGGCCGATATGGGTGAGAAGGTCATCGTCAACATCAAGACCTTCATGGATGGTCACAAGCCGCCAGACCGCGTGCTGCCGAGCATGCTGTAGGCGACGGCCCGATCGGGCCAGAACAGCTCCCCAGGATCCGCTTGGTCCACCCAATTGAAGGCAAGGTCAGGCTGCAGCAGCTCGCTCAGCCGGAGGAAGCGGGCATTCCGACAGGCTGGCGAGATCATCGAGATCGGCCGCGTGCTTGCGTCCCCAGTCGCACAGGGACCGGATGATCGGCTCCAGGCTGTGCCCGAGTGCGGTCACGGAATAATCGACGCGCGGCGGCACTTGCTGAAGGATCTCGCGATGGACGAGCCCATGCTTTTCCATCTCGCGCAATTGCTGGATCAGGACCTTCTGGCTGATCCGCGGCATCTGCTTCTTCAACTCCGTGAGACGCCTCGGCTGATCGAAGAGCTGGTAGAGGATGATCGCCTTCCAGCGTCCCGCAATCACCTTCAGCGCGCGCTCGACCGGCTGTACCGGCAGCCGCTTCATCGGATCGGCCATGGTTACCTTCCGGTCTGTAAGAGACAAATCGGTGTGTAGTCGTTGGACCGCATCATAGCCCAGAACGCCCGGCAGGATCATTCACTGTCGCGAGGCGCCCATGAAGGCCATCCAGATCAGCCGCTTCGGCGGCCCCGATATGCTCATACCCACCGACGTCGCGAAGCCGCTCCCCCGCCCCGGCGAGGTGCTGATCCGCGTCCGCGCAGCCGGGGTCAACTTCTTCGAGACGCTACAGAGGCAGGATCGCTATGGCGCGACGCCCGTTCTGCCCATGATCCCCGRCGTCGAGATCGCCGGCACGATCGAGACTCTCGGCGAAGGGGCCTCCGGCTTTCAGCGCGGCGATCGGGTYGCCGTCCCGCTCTTCGCGGCCGRCATCTTCTCAGGCGGCTACGCTGAATATGTCGCAGCCGATGCGGCTCACGTCGTTGCGCTCCCCCAGGGCCTTCCGTTTGAGACAGCCGCGGCCCTGATGGTGCAGGGCCTGACAGCCCACCATCTCGTTCGACAGGCACAGCCTGCGGGCAAGACAGTCCTGATCAATGCCGCGGCAGGGGGCGTCGGCAGCCTGCTCGTGCAGATGGCCAAACGTGCGGGAGCGACGCGTGTCATTGCGGCAGCAAGCTCGCAGGACAAGCTCGCCCTCGCCCGGGAGCTCGGGGCCGATGCGGGCGTCGATTACACGCAACCCAATTGGGGTGTTCAGGTCCAGGCCGCGACCGACGGCGCGGGGCCCGACATCATCTACGAATCAGCGGGCGGAAAGATTGCAGTGACAAGTCTGGAGCTGCTCGCTCCCTCCGGCTGGATCGTCCTCTTCGGAGCGCTGAACACCCGGGATGCTGGACTGGACATGTCCCAGTTGCAGAAGCTCATCTCCAGCAATCAATTGCTTGCCGGTTTCAGTCTGCTGCCGCTACTGACCGCTGAGAACGTCAAAACCGACCTCGCCATGCTATTCGGCCTGGCCGAGCGTGGCGAGCTCACCGTGCTTTCCGGCGGCAGCTTCCCTCTGGAGCAAGCGGCCGCCGCGCATGAAGCATTGGAAAGCCGGCGTTCGGCCGGCAAGATCGTGCTGGTGCCCTGAGCGAGGCTGGCCCAAGAGCATGCTGCGAAAAAGTGGCAACGGTTTTCGCACCAAGCATGCTCTAACTATGAGAGTCGATCACGTTTTCTGCGTTTGGACGATTTCGTCCAAACGCAGCGTGATCTAGCCGACGCGGGCTGTGTCGAACTGGCCCGTCTTGCGGAAACGCCAGAGATAGGACGGCACGATGGCCTCGACCGAGGTCGGGGTGATTCCGATTCCCTCGAAGCAACKCCCCTCCGCCTTCGCCTGCTTCGAGACGACATTATCGATCTCGAGCAGCGTGACCTGATCACGCGTCAGCATCAGCTCGTCCGGCAGCAAGCCGAGCGTCAGGGTGTTGACGATTTCCAGAATGCGCGCCTGAAGCCGCGCCAGCGGGAACGGCAGCGACGCCAACACACGCTTGCGGCCGGTCACCTCGCAAACATAGGTCAGCAGCTCCTTGAAGCTCTTCACCTCAGKCCCGCCAAGTTCGTAGATTCGGCCGCCAGTGATCGTCCCGTCGATGGCGCGCGCCGCAGCCTCGGCGACATCGCCAACGAAGACAGGCTGGAACTTGGTCTCACCGCCGCCGATCAAGGGCAGGACAGGCAGCATCCGGGCGAGCGAAGCGAAGCGGTTGAAGAAGGAATCCTCCGGCCCAAAGACGATCGAAGGGCGCAGGACGATGGCCGAGGGAACCAACGACAGAACGGCAGCCTCGCCTTCTGCCTTGCTGCGGTCGTAGGCGGACCGTGATTCACGCGCGGCGCCAATTGCGGAAACCTGGACCAGACGGGTGATGCCGTGGGCAGCGCAGGCCTGCGCGACGGCACGAGCACCATTGGCCTGAACGGCCGAGAAGCTCTGCCGGCCGCCTTCCTGGAGAATGCCGACGAGGTTGATCACCGCATCCGCGCCACGCACCGCAGCAGCAACCGAATCGGGATAGCGCAGATTCGCCTGCACCGACATGATCTGCCCGACGGTGCCGAGCGGCTGCAGGAAACCGGCGAGATCGGGCCGGCGCACCGCGACGCGCACGCGGTATCCGCGCTTGACCAATGCACGCACAACATGGCGGCCGATGAAGCCGGAGCCGCCGAAAACCGTGATCAGCTGCGAGGACGGGGTCTGGGTGGCCATATTTCTCAAGCTCCGCCGAGGACTTGCCGCTGTCCTAGTGGATCGAACCTGCGCTGTGAAGGCGAACATTCCACAGATAGGCGCATGCCGGCTCGATATCCCCGTTGACAGCCTCCATCCGCCCCCGTAAACGAACCGCCGTTGCCCAGGTGGCGGAATTGGTAGACGCACCAGCTTCAGGTGCTGGCGCTCGCAAGGGCGTGGAGGTTCGAGTCCTCTCCTGGGCACCACTCGGCTCTCATATGCGGCCTAACCGCTTGAGAGAGCACAAGTTTCCTTCCGCATCATAAGTGACCTGCTGCCCAACCGGTGTAAACGGGCGGTGCAGAATGGTCTTGAGAACGCCTAGGCCCACAAGGCGCTCCGATAGTAGCTTTCATCAGTTCTGTGCGCATGTCCCCTGTGACCTTCAGAGCCGCCTGAAGGGCCACTGCACGGTCCTGTCCCTCCCCCCTGATTCATCCGGCGAGGAACCCATGATTCGCGCCTCCTTTGGTCGTGTCGTGAGGTTTTCCCTGAGGACGCATGAGCGCTCTGTAGCCGCCGCTCGCAACAGTGCAGCGGTGGGCCAACTTGCAGCCCTCTACTCATGCGTCCGCAATGGTGCTGTGAAGCCAGAGGAAGCCCAAGGAGCGCTTGTGGTGCCATGGACAACCCAAAGGCCTGAAAGCCCTCAGCGGGCATCCCAGAGTCCTGGGGCCCCCTCACCTTCTCCCCCCAAGGAAAAGGTCACGCTCACGGGCATCTTTGCGGACTGGTGGGGGGAAGCACGGGCCGTAGGCAGGAAGCCAAGCACCCATGAGAGCTACAGTAACACCACGAATAGCTTCATCGCCTTCCTAGGACGCGACGATGCAACGCAAGTGACGCCTGAGCATGTCGTGGCTTTCAAGGACCACAGACTGGCCACCGTTAACCCGAGGACCAACAGGCCCATCTCGGCAAAGACCGTGAAGGATAGTGATCTATCGGCCCTCAAGACCCTATTCGGATGGGCAGTGAGCAATCGACGCCTCACCAGCAATCCGGCTGAAGGCATCACGATCAAGCTCGGCAAGCGCAGGATGGCACGCCCTAAGGGCTTCACCGATGATGAGGCTCAAGCCCTCCTCAAGGCTGCTGATGCACTCAGGCAAGGCAATGAGCAGCCAAAGACCTTCGCGGCCAAGCGGTGGATTCCATGGCTGTGCGCTTACACAGGCGCTCGCGTTGGCGAACTAGCTCAGCTTCGCAAAGAGGATGTGCGGAAGGCTGGCAACCATTGGGTGATTCATATCAGCCCCGAGGCCGGGACAGTGAAGACCGATCAGGCGCGGGACGTTGTGATGCATGAGCATCTCGCGGCCAAAGGCTTCCCGGAGTTCGCCCAGGGCAGCAAAGCGGGGCACTTGTTCCTCACGCCTGCCAAGAAGGACGGTGACGTTCTAGGGCCGCTCCAGGGCCTCAAGAACCGCCTAGCGGAGACAGCACGAGAAACCGTGAAGGACCCTCGTGTGATGCCGAACCACGGATGGCGACATCGCTTCAAGACCGTGGCCCGCTCAGTTGGCATGGATAGTCGCGTGGTCGATGCGATCCAAGGGCACGCTGCGAGGACTGCCGGTGATGATTACGGTGATGTGACCGTGGATGCCATGGCTCTAGCCATCGCGAAGTTCCCGAGACAGCTTGCGATGGATGAGGAAGCCAAGGGAGCTTAAGGGCTCCTAAGGTCCCGCACGGTTGAGCAATCGACCACACGCAACAATCTCTCAGATCTAAACTTTTTGACGCAACAATATTACAATTTGCATGGAGCCCCTGAGCATTCCACATCGGCGCCAATGGGAAGCCCAGGGGCTCCTGTGTTTCCTTTGATCAGGCCGCTAGAGCGGTGATCGTCTCTGCCTCTTCAGCCGATACAGGCTTATMCCACAGCCAATCCTTCAGTAGACTCCTCATGCGCTCTGAGGGGATAAACACCGTGATTGGCTCGCCATCTCTAATTTGAGAACGCCATATCCATTGAAGCATCTCAGAGAGAGCAAAGGCGCTTTGGTCCATGGCTATACCCCTATCCTCAAAGTAGGCCTTAACGTATGGATGGGGAAACATGTTGCAGAGATAGGCTAGAGACTTCTTTTCCTTATAGTCGTTGGTAGCCTTGGCGTTACATGGGATGAATCCACGGGAGTATCGAGAGCCCTTCAACTTTCCCTTTACAGAGCTATAAGTGGTCCAGGCATTGTCCTCCGACACAGTCTTGGCCACAGACTTGAAGAAATACTCTGTGCTCGCCTTTAGCCTCTCAAGCTGTGTATCGGTTCTGCCCTTGAACCATTGCGATGAGAACGGATTGCTTCGCCCAACACGCCTTCCAACGTCATTCAAAGGCCCCTCATAGATCGTGATAAGGCTCCTCAGGTGCTCCTTCAGGCGAGCCTCTTCCTCCCTGTCGGTAAAAGCCACTACCCTTTGGTTCCGCAGGGTCTTGAGTTCGTATTCCAGCCCTTCCGCTTGCAAGTAGGAAGCCATGGGGGAGCCACGAAAGAGGTATGTCAGGACAATCACATCCTCAAATGCACGAATGAACTCTGAGGGAAACTCCCAGATCAGAACCTTGTCTCTAACGAACACAAGGTTCCCGTTGTCGCAGAGGCGTTTGATGTGGTCGAATTTACCCACGTAGTTCTTGTGAGCTTCGTTATTCCATCGAATCTTCCGCGACTCCTTATCGACATAGATCATGCCCTTATCGATGAGCAAACTACGATCAGAGGCCGAAAGCTCCTCAAAGAGAGCCACACACTCCAAGGTCTCATCTATGACCAGAGTGTATCCTTGCTCCTTTATCTTCGCGCACATCTCATGAGTGAGAAGCTTAAAGAGCGAGTGGGTGGTGCAAATGTTCTCACCACGATCTATGAGTTTATCAAGATGGTAGAGCTTCCGACCATCGATAGGCTGAGGATTACGGAACTCAAGTCTAGGGCACTTGTCGGTGATACGATCCACCTCACTGAGCAATGGAGCCACATAGATAAACTTAGGCATGGAGTGATCTTCATTATCGAAGCTCAATGACACGGCCTTTGAGTGGGTATGATTGATGCGCTCGATCATGTATGAGGTCTTTCCAGAACCCATGATAGAGTCAATTATGGTGATCAATGTTTAGTCCTTCCAAACATGGCTTATTTGGATCGATTTGAATGCTTAACGATAGCTGTGATGACCACAGAGCGGTCTGGAAGCATCAAATGATGAGAAATGATCTTCTTAAGGAGGGGGTTATAATAAAATACCCCCTATCATTGGCCCCTTAAGGCCCTCTAATTCTTTAGATCTTCCTTTTAAGGATCGATCCAAAAAGCCATTATGTTTCAATGAGTTATTTTGCTTCAGTCCAAGTTCTAAGAGCTTGAAACTGTACTTGGGTCACGATGCGTTGTGGCCTAGCTCAATATGACCTCAGGCCGCATGACACCCAAGGTAGACTTTCAAGAGCTCATCAAGAAGCACTGCATTGCTTGGTGTCCCTCCCATGTCCTGTGATGCKTTGTTCTGAGCCTGCTTAAGGCGTTCCCGGCTCTGTCCATTGGCTCGCACATAGAAGCCATAGAACGGGGTGTTCTCATCGATCCCACGAGGGTTCTTGAAGCGCTTAGTAATCATGTTCGTCATCCTGTTTGAGTTCATAAGAAAAGAGCCACTTGGATTGCTATTGCTCCAAGAGGCCCATGTGTTCGCTTATTTCTTGTGGTTCTTAGTCCCTGTATGTGGCCCTCAGGCCCGCCTCATGCTTGAGGTAAACATCCCAAGCCTGAGACCTTTGGCCCCAAGGAAGCTCATTGATCGCGTCCTCAACGTAGGACTTAGCTTCCTCCCATGACCTAGCCTGAAGATTCAGCTTATTGACCAATGATCGGGCAACGCCCGCATGATCCCCAGCGATAGATTCGAGACCATCGCCAAAGTTAGCTCTGGTGTTCATGTGAGCCCTTGTCTTGGCTGTGTACCGATCAACGCTGACAATCGTTTCTCTGGGGCGCTCCACAGAGTAACCCCGATGATCTATGCGAATGGTCCGTGGATCAATGCGCTCTCCAGAATCCTTGATAGCCTCACTGGCGGCCTCGGAAGCCTCTGAACTACCCTTGCCTGCCTGACGCGCTCGTTGGGCCTGTACGGCTTCCTGGGCGACCCTCTGGACAGCCTCCAGACCCGTAGCGCCCTCATGTGCCGCCAAGGCGCTCTCAGGAGGAAGTCTCGCTGGGATGGGTAACGCGGCCTCATCCAACATCGGAGACCCAACAGGCCGAAGGGGAACACCCCCACTACCGTCCGCGCCAAAGCGGCTAGTGAACTCGTGAACAGGGTTGCGACTGCCAGTGATGGCATCGACCGTACGCGCAGCTCCGTAGATACCGCCCTGGAGCGCCATAGCCTTCGCTAGAGCTGCGGGAGCCACGAGTGCCCTCGCCATCTCCAATTCGCTCCCAAGACCAATGATTGCCGCAGCGCCTCCGATGGCTCTCTTCGTGGGGTTCCTGGCCCAACTAGCAGGATTTATTGTGTCCTCCATGAGTGGCGAGGAGGAGACACCCCCGGCGAAATAACCATCCTCAAAGCGCCCCTTGGCCTTCAGGCTATTCAGAGCACTGCGTTCCTCAAGCTTCTCGATGTAGCGCTTCCCAAGGGCCGATGAGCCCAACGCATCCCGCAGTTGCCCGAGGCGATCCATCGAAATGGTTTCCCCATTGCTGAGCAGCACCTCAGCGGTATCCATCGCCTCTCGATGCCTACTGCTCTCCTCTCGCCCAAGCATGGTACGAAGGTCCTTCCGTGCTCGGCCAGTTTCTCCGCTCAGGGCTTCCTCAGCGACCGTGACCGCCTTGAATGCCCCCTCAGGATCGCGAGGCTCGATGCCCAGCCTGTTGAACCTATCTGCCAGTCTCCCGGCCACCACAGGGTCCATATCGCTGTATCGGACGGCATTGGTGATATCGCCCGCGCCCCTGACGCCTCGCACGGAAGCGCCCATAGCCCCTGAGGACGCAGCGGCCCCCAGCATCTCATGAGGATCGATGGTCAGGCCCTTATCCGTGCCTGCCGTCACTCCGACCTGATCAACCAGATTGCCCACAGCGCCGGCCAATGCATCCACAGCGCCCGCCTTGGCGACTTGCCCCGGTATCTGAGAGATAGCCGCAAGGCCTGCACCCTTGGTCACTCCCGAGATCGCGGGGTTGATTCCAACCTTGTTCATGTACGCCTGGAGAGCCGCAGAGCCCCCAGCCGCGACATAGTCCGTGACAGAGGCAGGCTTGCCCCCATTGTTCTCCACGCGGACATCCATGGACGGGCCGAAGGATCGTGAGGCACTCGAAGCCATGAACCCCGCAGGACCAGCAAGCGCACCAGCACCAAGGTCAATCGCAAGGCCAGGAGCGCCCTCAAGGATCGTGCGAGGCAGATAGCCCCATCCGAACCCACCAGCGCCCGCGTCTTTCCCTTGAGGATAATAGAAGCCCTGAGAGGCGGGTTTGTAGTTCTCGGGAACGATGGACTTGCCAAAGTCAGCGATAGCCTCACCGGCTGTCTTAGCCGTATCGAGGCCCGAGGCCTCACCAAGCCAGTGAGCCGTGCGACCAACGCCTACAGCAGCGTTAGCAGCACCGTATTGTAGAGCCTTGCGGGACTTCTCAAGTGCGCCCTCGCTGTCCTGCGGGGAAGCCGTTGGTGGCGAATGTAGCTCATGTGGTGCGGTAGATATGCCATCAACTAGCCGCTTGACGCTGACGCCTTCGCTTAGCAGGCGGTCAACATCTCCACTGTTGTGAGGGGCGTACGTGCGATAACCACTAAGAATATCATCATCCGATACGCCTTCTTGTCGTAGCCTATTGATATCATCAGCCATCGATGAGTGGCCCGTATTTGTGTCATTCATGGTCTTATTGTCTTTCTCCATCGTTGGGTTTGTTATTGGGTGAGCTTTCCGCTCAGTTCCTCCCGAGGACCACACGACAAACAAAAAAGAGCCCGCGATTGCTCGCGAGCCCTTGAGGTCGTGGGTATCTTTGGGCGGCTTCGGACCGCCTTCTCTCTATAGGGCACCAAAATCGCGCCGGAGCGGGCTCAAGTGATTGGTGTTATTGGTAAATCAGCGAAACATTCCGAGAGCCCGGACAGCTGACGATGCCCAGAGGCCTAAGACAGGGGAACCAATGAAAGCACCTACGCCCCGAGCGCCCCGGAGCACGATCCACGAGACAGCCTCTCTTAAGTGAGGCAGCGAGAGGCCTCTGGAGTCATAAGCCCCTGAGAGCACTATGGATTCGCCGGAACTTTCGACGGTCCTGAAATTCGCGCTCTGAGTGCGCTTCCGAACACTTGAGAGGGCCCTGAGAAGCCTGCGCCATCTCTGTAGTGGTTCCAAAATGGGCCGAAACGGTCCTAAGCCCTTGGGAAATACAAAGGATTTCGGCGGGAAATGTCGAGCGCCCGGCATCTCCTGCTGGGCTCTGACAGCTTATGCGGCCCTCTCATATAAGTCCTGAATCAACCGCTCAAGGGTATCCAATCGCTGATGCAATGATTCAACCGTAAGTTCTCTATCTTCGATATCAGTTTCTACTTGGTCAGACGCCGTGCCTAGCTTCTCGCTGATCTCAGCTACTGCCTCACTCGATTCCCTAATTATGTCATCAAACCTAGATATGTCTCGCGATATAGATTCAATCATGCTTTTAATCTGTCTTACGTCAGACTTTGAAGYATTACCGCTCAATCGCTCCAAGGTGTAAATCTGAATGACCACTACGATAGCAAAACCTATAAAAATGGAATCTTGAAGACTCATCATCTGCCCCCGCAGCCTTTTCTTGATCGTACACGTCGGCTCGGCTGAAATTCAAGTTGATTTACCCTCGCGAGTAAYGTATCGTTTGTGTCAACGTTCGTAGACAGAGATGAGATACGCAGATGGCCCATAGTCGCTTCGTTGCCTACTACCGGGTTTCCACAGACAAGCAGGGCAAGAGTGGCCTTGGCCTTGAGGCCCAAAAGGAGGCTGTCCGCCAGCACCTCAATGGAGGTCAGTGGTCGCTGGCTGCTGAGTTCACAGAGGTTGAGAGCGGCAAGGACAACGGGCGTCCCGAGCTTCAAAAGGCCATCAGGGCCGCAAAGCTCTATGGGGCTAAGCTGATCATCGCCAAGCTGGACCGTCTGGCCCGCAACGTCGCCTTCGTCAGCAATCTCATGGAGAGCGGCGTTGAGTTCGTCGCTGTGGACTTCCCCCAGGCCAATCGCCTYACGATCCACATTCTGGCCGCTGTAGCTGAGCACGAAGCTTCCATGATCTCGCAGCGGACCAAGGCTGCCCTCGCAGCTGCGAAGGCTCGTGGAACGAAACTAGGCGGGAACCGTGGTGCTGTGATCGACCATGAGGCTCGCAAGGCCTCGGTGGCCGTCAGAAGCGGCAAGGCCAAGGATAGGGCCTCTCACATCCTCCCCATCATTGAGGAGCTTAAGGCCTCTGGCATCATGTCCCTTGGCGCTATCGCTCGGGAGCTTACGGCTCGCAGCGTCCCCACGGCGCGGGGACTGACCGCATGGACCTCTGCCGGTGTGTCTCGTGTGCTGGAGAAGGCTATCGCCTAATGTCCCAATGCCCTTGAGCCACCCAAGGCCCCATGCTCCCAATCAGGCACGTGCCTAACCCCAGGCTCGGGCTAACCACAGTCCGCCACTAGCTTCCGCTAGGCCGCTTGAGGAACTTAGGGTCCCCTTTTGGGTCCCTCCAGCGAGCAATTCGATCCCCCAACGAAATATAGGGTCTTCAAAAAAGGGGCTAAAGGTCTCGTGGTGTTGTTAGGCCTTGCCGTGCAGTGTCAATGAATTCTGGGACCCACTGACTGGCACATGGCGACGTAATACATACGAATAGCTATAGGTTGCGGGCAAGAATCGACCGTGCGACTCATGTTTCGCCGGATCGTACGGCCTCTCAAGGACTGCCGCCTATGACCACATCAATCACTGATATCTATGTCTCTCATGCCAGTGGCTCGCTAACTCTCCAAGGGGCCACACATGCGGCCATTGAACTATTGAGGGGTCACTACGCCCTAACCAACGGAACCACGGCCCATGTGGCTCTTGAGTCTGCTGAGGAGGCATTTGCTCTCATCGATGCAGCGGGACTCCAAACGCTGACCTTCTGAGCAACGGCAAGCACCGGGGGGCCTGAGGATATCTATGGGCCTTTGAGCCTCCCGGTACTGTTACTAATTCTAGGCCGAGCGTGCCCACACTTCGGAAGAGCAGATCGTCAGGCTTTCCGTGTGACCATGCCCTCCATGAATACGGCTCTGCCCCTTTCGGTTAACGAAAGAAATTCTGCTGAGCCACCTTGTGTAGTTTGAGAAACATATGCCTTTATGAGTCCTAGAGCCACAAGTTGAACTTTTATCTTTACCTTATCGGTGTCATCTAGTGAATACGGTTCATATCCAATGCTTGCTTCTTTGGCAGCTTCTTTGAATGCCAATAATATAATACCGTCAGTCTTCGGTGTATCTAGCTTTGACGCAATAGACAAAAACAGAAATCGCCATTTTATAGCAGCAGTCCTGTTTGAATGTCTATAATCACCAGCGCGACCGTATCTAGTTTCATACCGGATAATTGCATCATCATCCAGCCCGGCTATTCCGCTCACATCGATAGAGGTTTGCGATTTGAATTTCGAAAGTTGATCCTTTAAAGTACCGTTCTCAGTAAGCAAAGCGTTCACTTGTTCAATCAATGAATCCTTTGCAGCAACGTTTGCTCGAATCCAACCGACCTGAGGATTAGAATTAAACGCGTGGATGAGTGATTTTAATACAAGGGGCTCAAGGCTCTGTCTCGTAGACCATTCGCGCACAAGCCGTCCGGTCATTACCTTCTTTCTAAATTCCGCGAGAGCCGAAACTAATTCAGGCTTGACATCGCTCTTCCCAACCGGAATCGACTGAAGATCGCTATGAACAAATGCTAGAACGGTCTTTCCCGAAACGACCGCGTAATCATACTCACGTTCGGTGTAGCTTATTCCACCGGCATCTAACGAACCGTATCGCCCACCAATAATGAGAATATAATAATCACATTCATCTATAACCTTCTTAATGTAATCAATCTGATCAAAATCGGCGGCCGGAAATAGTTCCATGCCAGCCGGAATATGATTCAAGTCTAGGATATTTCGAATGGCGTCCTGGCGTTCATCAGCTAAATCGTGAAATGTTGAGGACACGAAAATCTGATACTTCTTATCAGACACAATTTACCCCCGGTGTAGGCCAAGCCATAATGGAATCGGATAAGCGCTAGGTGTTCGGTGACTCGATTCCGCCTTCACCATAGCGCGGCTCAAAGGCACTGCGCCATGGATATGCTTCCTTTGGGCACCGGCACTCTCAGTTAGTCCTCCACCCCGATGCACCCCGCCTACGCCGCATCGATCCATTAGGGCAAAGCGAACTTCGCCAGTTTCTCCGCGACAGCTTCGTGCCTCAGGTGCGTGTAGCGGCTCAGCATCCGGTAAAGCCCTGATGGCCACAGATGATGCATGCGGCTTCTCCGATGTAGCGCGAAGCATGGAGCCACGGGAGCCCTCAAGCCCTATTGACGCTGTGGTATCCGACCGGTGTAGAAAGGACACAGCGGCAGGCTTCTGGCGCGTAAGGAAACTCAGTGGTCCAAGTAGCCGCCTAGGACGTTGACAGCCTCCATCCGCCCCCGTAAACGAACCGCCGTTGCCCAGGTGGCGGAATTGGTAGACGCACCAGCTTCAGGTGCTGGCGCTCGCAAGGGCGTGGAGGTTCGAGTCCTCTCCTGGGCACCACTCTTCCTTGAGGACTACCAACCTCAAGGACTTAGGCCTTCGCAGAGTGGTGCGCTTATGCGACCGTGTAACAACGGTGTGCATCAATGCTCTTCAGGCTTGTACGGTCGGTGAAGCGGTCCGGCTCTTCCCAGCTCCAATTTACGCAGCGGATTCCCGCCGATGTGCTGCCCCGAGCGGGTGGCCTTAAGCTCTCGATTCCAATGGGCGGCGGTGAGTTTCACCACCTCACGATCAGCCCAAAAGCTCAGGCCGTCCGCTTCTCCTTGCGGACCCGAGACCCCAGCGCTGGAAAGGTGCGGCACGGCACAGCGGCAGCCTTTCTCGAATCGGTCTGGCAGAGCCTCCGTGCATCCAAGCCACTCGTCTTAAACCACAGGCTAGCTACCGCTCTGGCTGGAGAGCTTTACCGTGCATGGGCCTCTGAGCGACCCCAAGAGCGGACCACCGCAATTGTCCTCAGGCACGACCGGTCCGGGTGGGACAGGGAATACGTAGAGCCGGCAGAGGAAACGGCAGGCTTCAATGCCATCGTAGCCAAGCTCAAGGCCCTCCATGATGTGGCAGACCCCGCAGAGCTGGAACCAGTCGTCGGGCCCCTCGTGGATCGCCTGCGACTGGCGCGGGGCGTGGCAGCGGTGGAGCCGCACTCGCGGTCTTTGCTGTTAGGCGCCTTCGTGCTGGCCCTGAGCGATGCCTTCGAGAATCGCGCCAGGAATGCCACTGGCGACTATTCCCCGGATGCCAAGGCGCAGCGTTTCCCCGAGTGGGCAGAGGCGCCGGCCGCCCTCCCCGTGCCCACTCCCACCGCAACCGGCAAGGTCTCCCTTAAGGGTCTGGTTGAAAGCTGGTGGAAGGAGGAAGGCGACGGGCCGAAAGCTCAGCACCTATGAGAGCTACCGCAACACGATGGGGGCGCTCGTAGCTTACCTCGGGCACGATGACGCGGCCCGGCTGACGCCGGAGAATGTTGTCGGTTTCAAAGACCACCGCCTCTCCAGCACACATCCCAAGACCAAGAAGCCGATCTCGGCCAAGACCGTGAAGGATAGCGATCTGGCCGGCCTCAAGACTGTCTTTGGGTGGGCCGTAACGAATCGGCGTATGGCGTCCAACCCGGCCACCGGTATCACCATCAAGCTCGGCAAGCCCAAGAAGCTGCGATCCAAGGGTTTTACGGAAGAAGAAGCAGCCGCCCTCCTCCGCGCCGCCCGCGCCTACCGGAACCAAGAGGAGACGCCGAAGACTGCTGCTGCCAAGCGCTGGGTCCCGTGGCTCTGTGCCTACACGGGGGCACGTGTCGGAGAACTGGCGCAACTCCGTAAGCAGGACCTCCGCCAAGAGGCCGGGCATTGGGTCATCCACATCACGCCCGAGGCCGGCACCGTGAAGACCGACGAAGCGCGGGACGTGGTGCTCCACCAAGTGCTGGTGGATGAGGGGTTTGTGCAATTCGTGAAGGATGCGCCGAGTGGTCACCTCTTCCTGCGAATCGGCAAGGAGGGGGAAGTCCGTGGGCCGCTTCGGGGTCTAAAGAATCGCCTCGCGGAATTCGCTCGGGAAACCGTGAAGGACCTGCGCGTGATGCCGAATCATGGTTGGCGGCACCGCTTCAAGACGGTCGCGCGGTCGGTCGGCATAGATAGCCGCATCGTGGATGCCACCCAAGGGCACGCGCCGAGAACTGCGGGAGACGACTACGGGGACGTGACGGTGGCTGCGATGGCGCTGGCGATGGGGAAATTCCCCCGCATTGATTCGGAGGGCTGACCCGATGCGCTCCCTTATCGAATTCGCCGCAGCACTAGCCCTTCTCCCCATCGCCGGGTGCTTCGTGCTCGGGGCGGGCTACGCGCTCTTCAGCCTGCCGGAAATCGCTGGAGCCTTATACAATCCGGGCCAGTAGGCGGTTACATCCGAAATCAACCTTTCGGGCCTGCGGTAACGGCGTTTTTGAAGACAACCATCTGGCGCGAACCTTCCCGCAGCGATGACGCATGAAGTGTGTGCGGTGCGACGGTTGACCACCTCGCGCCACCCTCATGCTCAGCATCGAGATTCGAGCGGAGAGGCAGGCGATGAGCCGCACGGTTATCCTGACAGCGCTGTTTCAGACCATCCCGTCTGTGACTAGCCTGACGCAGCTAGTGGCGTTTCTGGTCGCGTGCTTTTTGGCCAACGGCGCCGTGAGCAAGCGTCGATGAGCCATCGAGCAAAAAGAGGGGCGGAGCCCCGAGCACTACGCCCAAATCCCCGCCCCGTGTTTGCTATTGTCCCCCCAGGTTCACCCCGAAGGCCTTTCCGATGCCTCCGAGCTGGTCCATCATCTTCTGAGCAACTGCCCGTGGCGATATCAGCCGCCGCAGGGCTGAGGGGGACGGAGCGGGCATCGGAGTGAATCAGTGCTTCCCCATCGGCGGGCACAATGTCTCCGAAGTGAGGAGCCGGCATCTGGCCCGCCATGAGGGCGTCGAAGTCCTCCACGGTCATGCCGTTGACGCTGATTGCGGGTGGAGCGGCAGGTTGAGGGGCGGAGGCAGACTGAGCAGTATCGCCAGCGGCCATGCGGGGCCGAACTCCTCGGGGGGAATGGGGTGGTGCTCCAAGCAAAAATAAGCCCGGCCTCCTTGCGGGGGACCGGGCGTGAACGCGGGGAAATGCGGTGGTGGGGTGTCAGTGTCAGCTGGCCTTGCGGTAGACCGCATCAAGGAGCGCGAAGGCCCGCCTTAGGACCGCCTCGTACCCGGCGTCAGTCACCGCGATGTGGGAGTGCCGCTGGTTACCCCGGTAGATCGACAGGGATTTCACGATGGCCTGCTTCCGGTCGCTGCCGGGGGTGCGGGACGGCTTGTGCCCCTCTGCCCCGTACTTCGCCACCTTCACCTTGGCGGTCCACACTGGGTCCTGGCTGCGGAAGTCTGTGCGCCGACCGGAAGGCTCGTGCTGTTTGACCACCTCCCCGGTGTCAACGGCGGCCGGATTCCAGGCCACTTGGGCGGAGCAAAACCAGGCCAGCGCTGGCGATGTGAGACGATCACCTTCACCTTGGCGGTCCACACTGGGTCCTGGCTGCGGAAGTCTGTGCGCCGACCGGAAGGCTCGTGCTGTTTGACCACCTCCCCGGTGTCAACGGCGGCCGGATTCCAGGCCACTTGGGCGGAGCAAAACCAGGCCAGCGCTGGCGATGTGAGACGAT